>NZ_VVIN01000052.1:0-27098 GCF_008711145.1 Arenibacter lacus | reverse complement strand
TTTCAATTGGATATCAACAGTCCACAACGTCCAAAAATAGTCTGCATCCAAAACAATCCGGACCGCTCTGAAATATACGCTGCTCCCATTGGCCTGTACATTAACAAGGCGCTACAGGTGGTAAACAAACCAGGGGGCAGGCCCATGGGGCTGATCTTGGATGAACTTCCCACCGTTTTCATCATGGGACTGCGTAGGATTATCGATACCGGACGGGCCCACTATGTGGCGACTGTACTTGGTATACAGAGTATCACCCAACTAATAGCCGATTATGGCAGGGAGTTGGCAGAAGTCATTTTTGACAACTGCTCCAATGTCTTCAGTGGTGCGGCAAAAGGAGAAACAGCTCGTCGGATCAGTGAGATCTTTGGTCGTATCCATCAGGAAAAAAGAAGCAAGGCGGTTTCCAACCAGGACACTACCGTCAATTTTAGTACCATCCTTTCGTCCTTGCTTCCAAAGAGCAGGATAACCAGTATGTCCACCGGGCATTTTGCAGGTATTGTGGCCGATACTTTTGAGCACCCGATAGCACAAAAACTATGTTGTGGACTAATAAAGCCCAACATGGAAGCAAAGAAAATCCAAGGTAAATACGAACTACCCGCTCACACCGAATTCAAAAATAAGCACCATCAGGAACTGGTAGCCTCAAAAATGGGCATTTTACAAAACCTAGATTTTTTTGAGGTGGTGACGCATCTCGATTTCCATCAGAGGGATCCTAGAGTTTTCTACGGGAAGTACCTTGATGGATTTACCAAAGCACATTATAAAAATTCCATTAAACAGTCTCAGTTTATGCTAATGGTCAAGGAAATAAAGCTATTTGACCATCTGTCGAAAGTAGAGGGCTTTATAAGAGAGGATACGGATTCAAGAAACTCTATAAAAGATTATATTACAGGTTTGATAGATCGGATGTTCTCAGAGCAAGAGAAAAATAGGTTTTTGGAGAAAAATTTCATGAAAGTGATCCAGGATATCAATACCCTGGTGGAACGTGAGTATTGTCGTGCCACAGGGAAAAAACCGAAGTTAGCAGTATTTGACAAGAATAAGATAGGTGGAGATATAGAAAAATCCCTCAAAGAGAACGACATTATCGCCAAAGATTTTATTACTGTTTTTAATAGCCTACCGAAAAAGGCATTGGCAGATGCTTATCGTAGGCAAAATGAAATCACTAACTTTGAAGTGTTATCGGAAACCGATTCTCCAAAGTTAGCCAATGGCAGCACAACGGATTTAGAGAGCTTATTCTCTAGCTTCCCTATAGCATTGGATATGGAAAATTAATCATTCAAAACATGAAAGACATTTACGAGTTGATGAAAGCTCCTACCGAGGATTTTAACTATATCAGTGAACGGTTAAAATTGATACGGGAAGAGCTGATACAAAAGGATACCGGCAACAGGCGTACCAGCAAATTTTCCATAAAGGCCATTACCGAGCGTTTCGATATGGACTATAATACCCTGGTCAATGTAGAGCGTGGAGCCATTTCCTTAACAACCATCAAATTGATTTTATACTACTATTCCTTGGGGTATAATCCGGCATGGATTCTTTCGGAGGACAATGAATTTATCCCAAAGACCAATATTGGCGAAAACGTGGTATACCAAGCCGATGTACAAGAGGAATACAAAGAAATGGAAACCGCTATTGTTACTGCTTTGACTGAATTTAAAAAGAAGATTTAATCGGACAACATCTCCAAGGTTTATTTTTCAATTTCAAGTCGTGAGTTTTCTCCTCTAATACAAACCACCATCACTAGAAATATAAAGAGTTAATGTTTTCATGTCAATTCGTTTCAAATAATCCGGCTTAAATTTCCCATTACCTATCGATTACTCCTACTACTTCATCGAATTTTACCAACAGGACGACTACCACTTTGTAAAACCACTTCCAAAACAGTAAATAAAGTCTTACATTGGTAGGTCCTAAAAGGATATATTTTAACTTATTACTATACACTTACGTTGTGCCTAATGTGATAAAATGGAACCTAAAGACGAAAACATATTTGCTTCAATAAAATATGAAGGACATTTAGTTGAAGATGGATTCCTCGATGCTCGAAGAGCAGGAGAAGCACTAATAGGCATTGATGAGATCCTACGCTATTTTCTTTATCAGGAAAATCCTGAGTTCGAAAAAATAAAATTTGAAGTTCCAGTAAGAGTTCGAAAAGGCAGTTGGGAGACAATTTTCCCTGAGAATATAAATGAAGTACTAATAAAAACTTCGTTGACTTGGGGAGCAATGAAATACTTTGGCAGTGCCTTAGGCGAAATGGCAAAAAGGGACTTCAAAGATGTAGGGTTTAAAGACGTTTTTCAACAGGCATTCAAAGGCTTGACTTGGGTTGTGAAAGTAGCTGTTCACCTTGGTTCATTGACAAAAAAGAAATTAGAAAAACTAAAATTCTCGAAAGACAATAAGGAAGTTGGATTAACAAACGATGAAGGAGAGATACTTTGGGTGCCTACGGATTATTTGGAGTTATTTACCAACTGTCCACCCAAACTTTTTTCAAATTTGGCGAGAGTTATAGAAGAAGAGCGAGAGTTAGTTATTAGCTACAACAAGGACAAGGAAATTGAAACCGCAAGAGTCAACCACAAACGAAAATTCATTTTTATACCTGAAGAAGATGAAGAAGAAATCCTTTTCCCAGAACTCGAACACGGACAATATGTGGAACTTGAAGGCCATATAAGTCGTGGCAACGAAAACAGCAATACAATAGGGTTTTTCTACGAAAACCACGTTCTAACTTGTATTCCTGATTCAGGTAACGTAAGAGATTATAGGCAGTTTCTGTTCTCGAACTGTATTTTGAAAGGATATGTGGACAGGCTTGACAAAAAAGGAGACTATAAGGAGAAAAGACCGAGAATTAGGTTTATTCATGTTGTCTCAACAGCTAAACCAGATAACCAACAAAGATTATTTGAATAAAAAAAACACTAGGCACAAAACTAAGTCTTCGCGTGGTCGGTATTGCCTGACCCGAAAGTAGGTGAGGGAGCCAAACATGAAGACCGAGTTGACAAAACCGGGTCGTTTTGTCCCTTTCTTTGGAGGTTGCTATGGTTTAGTGGTATTTTATAGATGGATATCGAAGTCCCGTCGGGTTCTCAAAGGTGATTAAAATTCATTTTCCCTTGTCTTATTCAAATAGTCTGTCCAGAGCGTAGCCGGAAGGTTGCCCCTGTCCATAAGAGACCTGCCTGTCCATCACGCAGGTTCGCCTAGACAGATTGGGCAGGCTTGCACCCTCTAAATTAATAATCTACTTTGCAGCAGATATATGATGCCCATGCTGGGCACACACATTGGTTATTATTTATTAAGGCGGATTTTCCCTAGCGGAAAATCCTCGTATATTTACCAAGGTTTGTTCCTCAGCGGAAAATGACTCACGTCCTTATCCTTAACAAACCATAACCAAAACCGTTGTATCCATTTAAAACCAACAAACTACAAAACATCATATGGAATTATTGAAAATCTACAAATGCTTTATCTCTTCACCAGGAGATTGTATGGAAGAAAGAGAAATTTGTGAAGAAGTTATTAAAGAAATCAATAATGGATTAGCACAATATTTAGGCATCAATCTTAAGCCATTTATGTGGGAGTATGATGTATTGCCTGATATGGGTAAAAATGGTCAAGAAATCATTGATGAATATATCAAAACTTCCAATTACGATATTTTCATTGGAATAATGAAAAACCGATTTGGACATCCGACCAATAAAGCAGGAAGCGGAACAGAACACGAGTTCAATGACGCATTAGATAGAAAGAAAAAATCAAATAATTGTATCCCAAAAATCATATTCTTTTTTGGTAAAGACAACATCGATATTGACCATCCAGATATTGATACAATTGTCCTACAAAGAAAACTGGTAAGGGAATTTAAATCAAGTGTACAAGACAAAGGTTTATACGTTGATTTTGAGAATATAAACCATTTTAAAAAACAATTAAAAGAAAAATTAGAACTATTTATTAAAGAAAATTCTCCATTAGCTAATCCAAATGAAAAGGCAGAAGAAGTTGATTTAATAATTGAAAATTTAGATCAAGATTTAGAAAATTCTCTAAAAACTTACAACGAGAAAAGTCCAATTTGGATTGAACCTATTATAAGCTCCAAGAGAGAAATTCCTAATAATCCGAATAAAAATTTAGAAAATAAAATAGAGATTAGTTCAATCATTGAAAAGCCAAAAGACATTATAATTAAAGCACCTACTGAATTTGGACTTACTTCTTTAGCTCACTATATAAAATTACAGGCGTGGAAAAAAGGAAAAACTTTTTTGTATTTAAATGCTAAGAATACAAAGAAACACAAGGTTATAAAGGATTTAAAAAGAGAGGCGATTGAATATTACAAAAAAGAAATTACCGAAATTGACTGTATCATTCTCGATTCAGTTTGTTTCGAAGAACTAGGTATGATGCCTTTAATTAAAAACGTATGTTGCGAATTAACAGAAACACCGATAATAATACTAAACACTCTCGACAATAACTTTTTCCTTAAATCTGATGAAGATGATAAGGTTGAAATTAAACGCCCATTTACAAACTACTATCTGCTACCTTTACCGAAAAATGAATTAAGGTCAGTTGTTAATTCTTATGCAAAGAATAAAGATTTCACTGACGACAACGATACTATTTTAGAAAAAGTAACTAAAGATTTAGAAATACTAAATCTTCATCGTACTGTAAAAAACTGTTTAAGTGTATTACGTGCTTCATCGAGAATTGGTTCTGAATACTCACCAATTAATAGAACAAAACTTTTAGAAACAATACTTTCTACAATCTTTGAAGATTATGAAATACCAACCTACTACGACAAAAAACCTGATATCAAGGATTGCAATTATGTTTTAGGATATTTCTGTCAATATTTAGTTGAAAAGAATGATTTTGAATTTAACGAATCGACATTTAAAACTGTACTGAAGGATTTTTCTGAGCAAAATTACATTGAATTAGACTTATCATATCTGTTAAATCTTCTAATTGATAATTCCATACTTACGAATAATAAGTTCACTCAAACCATATATTTCAGAAATTCTTATTGGGTATTTTATTTTATTGCTCAAAGAATGAAAATGAATAAAGAATTTTTGGAAAGTATTTATTCTCAAAAAAAGTATGTTGACTATCCAGAAATAATAGAATTTTACACAGGGATAGATAGAAATAGAGATGATGCTATACAAATATTAAATAAGGATTTAACTGAGACTTTACAGACAGTAAAGGCAAAAGTCAATATTCCAGATACAATAAACCCTTACAAATCTATCTCTTGGAAACCAGAAATTGAAAATCTTGAAAGAGAAGAAAAAAAAATAGGAGAAGATGTAGTTTCGTCAGGTCTACCAGATGAAGTTAAAGATAAATACAGTGATAAGTATTATGACCAAATAAAACCATATAATCAAGTTATTAATACTGTTCTTAGAGATTATTCATTTCTAGTTTTGATGCGGCAAATTTCTGCCTCTTCACGAGCTTTAAGAAATAGTGATTTTGTTGATCATAAAATAAGAACTGAACTCTTAAACAATATTACAGTTGCTTGGCTCGAAATAAACAAATTATTGATTGCCTTATCGCCTATCCTTGCTGAAAAAGGAAGTGCTAGTTTTGAAGGAGCAAAGTTCCACTTAGTAGAGGAAGACTTTACTAAATTCAATTCTGTAGAAGAAAGAAGAAAAGCTGTTTTGTTAGCAATACCTAGCAATATCGTAAAATTCTTCAAAGATGACTTGTTTTCAGCAAAAATGGGACCATTATTAATTAATAAAGCTGAAAATGAATCTAATAGCTTAATTAAACACGAACTTATGCTTCTTTTGACAGCAGAAAGACCAAAACATTGGAATAAAGTAATTGATAATTACATCATTAATTTGGATAAAAATTCATTCTATTTATCAGACGTATTACAAGTCTTAAATTATAACATCGATTTCAGTGCAACAGAATTAGGAGATAAAAGGGTTTTAAATTTATTGGCAAAAAAATGTCGTGCCAAACATCTTTATCAAAAGAACAATCCTGATTTAGGTTTAATAAAAAAAATGAAATAATACCGTCATACAGTCGAATAGGCATAGCGAAGTGTACCCCCCTTTCACCGTACGTGATTCAATTCATACTGTATTTTACGATACTGCTTAATTGGATAAATATATGTTCTGGTCCTCCCCTATTAGATGAAGAATCTTAAATTAGCCATATGAAAACGATAGACCTATATACAAAAGACGAAATCGATATTTTGAAATCCTACTATTCAGACATAGTTGTTAATAAAATATTCAGAACATTCACATCTCTTAAAATAACAGATTTAGCTTCGGATAAAATTAATGAAAAGTATCGGCTTGTCTGTGTTGGACATTTATTAAAACAACCCAATATTGTAATTAAAATAGATATATCTACACTTTGTAAAGGAAACTCATTGTTATCTCCTTCGGAGGTCCTAAAGACTAAACATTGATTACAATTCACCAACACATTTTGGATATACTGGAGTATACTGACCCCTTCGCTATTTTCTTTCTGGTTTTTGTTTATTTAATAGATACAATCAATTAAAATACTATTTTCATCAATTAATAGGTCGTTTTAAAACGTACTGCCGGTAGTTTGTATTTAGAAAAAGCTATGAGTAAAACAATAAGATTAAACAAGGTTTTACGCGAATTAAATATCTCGCTAGATAGGGCCACCGAATTTCTTGCTTCAAAAGGTGAAAACATTGAGGCTAGACCAACCACCAAATTGAACAAGAAACAATATAATCTACTTGTAAATCAATTCATATCATCAAATAATAAACGGTTAAATATCCTATACAATTCAGAGCAAATACAAAAGAGCTTACAAGAATTAGCAAGGGTAATAGACAAATCCAATATTCAAAATTTAAACCAGGTACTAGAGACCAATCTAGAATCAACAATCTCAAAAAGACAATCGGTTTTAAATTTGACCAAAGCATTTAAAGATGACAAATTAGTCTTGGTTTTAGGTGCTGGAATATCTTTGGATTTTGGTATTCCAACTTGGCATAGTCTTTTACAAAAATTGATGATTCATACATTAGAAAAGGATAATGAAAAATCTAATCTCTATTCGATCTTATTTAATAAAATATTCACCCCAAACCCTCTTATCGCTGGTCGATATCTTCAGAATTATTTTGAGAATAACAATTCGTCATTTGAAAATATTGTAAGAGATGTCATCTATGAAAAAGCAAAAAAAGAAACAAATTCACCTCTATTAGAAGAAATAGTTAAACTTTGTGTAGCACCAGGAAAGAGTCCAAATTTGGACTCCATAATAACATATAATTTTGATGATATTCTAGAATACAAGTTAGAAAAAATAGAAATGGATATACCGTTCAAATCTATTTATGGCAATGGTATGGATGTTCGAAATAATGAATTACCAATATATCACGTTCACGGTTTTCTTCCTCAAAATAAAAAACTTGATAAACAAAACGCAATTACGTTTGGAGAAAATAATTATCATCAGCAGTATTCTGATATTTATAGTTGGAATAATATTGTTCAAATAAATAAATTCAGAGAAAACACGTGTTTATTTATTGGAAGTTCGCTGACCGACCCAAATATCCGAAGGCTTTTAGATATAGCATTAAAACAAAAAGGTGATAATAGGAAACATCATTATATTTTCAAGAAAAAAATTAACAAGTTATACCTAACTAGTAAAATTGAATTCGATGACTTTTCAAAAAAAGAGGAGGTAGAGGATATATTAGATGTGGTAATAAAAATGTATGAAAGTTTTGAGGAGAACGACTCCTCTTCTTTTGGTGTAAAGACAGTTTGGGTAAACGAATGGAATGAAATACCTGAAATTCTAAAATTAATAAGAGAGAACGCAACCTAACTTTGGATTCTACGAAAAGCACCAGTTCCTAACAGAGATTCTTACCCCAAGCCAATCACAAATTCCACGAGAATAATTACAGGTGTATCCTTCACAAAAAAATAGGACAGTTGTAAATCTAATAATTAGCTCCTCGCAAACCACCATTTCCAGTTAATATGGATGGAACCTACCACCTTTGATATCGTAATAAACTTCAACACATCCCTACCCCTACCTTCATTATGTTTCGTATCTTTAACGGTTTAATCAACCGCAATTTCATTTATGGCCATTACTAAAAATGCACTCATCAGGTATCATGCGTTGGATAGGTGTTTTAGCAATCCCGGCAAGAATTATGATATAAGCGCTTTGTTGGAGGAGTGCAACAAGGATTTGTACGAAGCCAATCCAGATTCGGATGGCATACAACGCAGACAACTCTATGACGATATTAAGTTCATGGAATCTTCCCAAGGCTGGTCCATAGACCTAGAAAAAATCAGAAATGGACGAAGGGTGTATTACCGGTATGCCGATTCCAATTTTTCCATTAAGAAGGAACCGATCAACGAACTGGAAGCAGAGCAAATAAAGTCGGCCATGCTGATTCTAACGCGCTTTAAGGGACTCCCTCAATTTGAGTGGATCCACGAATTGTTGCCTAAACTGGATCAGACTTTTAAACTATCCAATCAGTCCCAGGAAATTATGAGTTTTGAAAACAACGAGTTTTTAGAAGGTTTAGAGCATATTGCTCCCTTATTCAAAGCCATCCTCTACAAACAGACCCTAAGCATCACCTATAAAAGCTTTAAGAGTGAGGAGGACACTGTACTTACCTTCTCCCCCTATCATTTAAAGCAATACAACAATCGCTGGTTCTTGTTTGGGAAGAATGGTGATTATGAAAGCCTGACCAATCTGGCCTTGGACAGGATAGTAAAGATTGAAAGCTCCAGCATCCCCTATATTGAAAATACGGAAATCGATTTTAACGAGTATTTTGAGGACATCATTGGCGTATCCAAATCCGTGGGGGAAGAAGAAACAAGAATTGTGCTACAAGCAGAGCCCAAGCTGGCTCCTTATATAAAGACCAAACCCCTTCATGGATCGCAACGTACTATTGTGGAGGACGAACAAGGGTTTACCTTTTCTATACAGGTAATCCCCAATCACGAATTGGAAAAACAGTTACTAGCTTTTGGAGAACAACTGAAAATATTGGAACCAGCAGAACTTAAAGAGAAAATTAAGCTTAGATTACAGCACAGTCTTAACAATTTTGAATAGTGCACTTCTAATGCACACAAAACCTATATATTTACCATCGCATTAAAATAACGAGTATTATATGATTACAGGAGAATTAAAATCGCAGATAGACCAGATATGGAATACCTTCTGGACTGGGGGGATCTCCAATACCATTACTATTGTAGAACAACTCACCTACCTTATTTTCATTAAGGATTTGGACGAGACCGAAACCCGTAACGAGCGAAAGGCCAGGCGCGGTTTTACTTACACCCCCATCTTTGGGGAGAAACAGCAAAACTTCCGATGGAAGAACCTTAAGGAATTGGACGTAAACGACCGTCACAACATATTTAGCAACACCGTGGATGGTATCTTTCCTTTTATTCGTTCTTTAGGAAAGGAGAAAAGTTTGTTCAGCACCTATATGCAAGGCGCTTCCTTTGGTATTTCAAAACCAGTGGTATTGGATCAGGTGATGGAAAAATTGGAACGTATAGATATGACCAACCAGGACACCAAGGGCGATATCTATGAGTATTTACTCTCTAAATTGGAAGGCGGGGGTACGGCCGGTCAGTTTAGAACACCGCGCCATATCATTAAGCTGATGGTAGAACTTATGAAACCTACGCTGGAAGACACCATCTGCGACCCCTCCGCAGGAACTGCCGGCTTCTTGGTAGCCGCCAAGGAATATATAGATAAGCACACCGAGCTTACGGAGCTGGACAAATACAGCGACCATATTAATAAAACCATGTTCAATGGAACCGAGTTTGATGCTACTATGCTGCGTATTGCTTCCATGAACCTATACCTGCACGGAGTAGAGGAACCCAATATTGTGGATGTAGATGCGGTGAGCAAGGACAATACCGTTTCGGACGCCTATTCCTTAGTATTGGCCAATCCGCCCTTTAAAGGCACTATAGACAAGGAGAGTATTGCACCCGGATTACAGAACGTTACCAAAACCACTAAAACGGAATTGTTGTTTTTGGCCTTGATCCTGCGTCAATTAAAGACTGGTGGCCGTGCAGCCGTTATTGTTCCGGACGGGGTGTTGTTCGGTAGTGGCAAGGCTCATAAAAGCATCCGGCAGGAGATAGTGGCCAATAATAAGCTGGAAGCGGTGATCTCCATGCCTTCCGGGGTCTTTAAGCCCTATGCCGGAGTCAGTACCGCCATTATCATCTTTACCAAAACAGGCTCGGGCGGAACGGATAAGGTGTGGTTCTACGATATGCTGGCGGATGGAAAAAGTTTGGACGACAAGCGAAACCTATTGGTAGACCCGGAGCTTTTTGAGGCCTTTAGTTTTGGCGAAGGCGCCGAGGCCCTTACCGAAGCGGAACAAAAAGCCCTGCACGAGAATTTTAACCTACCCGACATTATAAAACGCTATCCCGAACGCGCCAAGGACCAACGGGCTCGTACCGAACAAAGCTTTTTGGTGCCGTTTGAGGAGATACAAGAAAACGACTGGGACCTGAGCATTAACCGCTATAAGGAAATCGTATACGAGGAAGTGGAATACGATGCGCCCAATATTATAGTTGAAAGAATTAATAAACTTTCTGAAGAAAGAATGAATTTATTGTCAAAATTAAATGTTGGTTAAATGAGTTTGGAAGAATTAGGGACAGTTTGTGATTTACAAAATGGGTATGCATTTCGGTCTCAGGACTATATTGAAAATTCTGGAACTGTTAGTTTAAGAATGAGTAATATTAGACCAGGAGGAACTTTTGATAATGGTTATAATTTAAGATATTTACCTGATAGTTTTCAAGAAAAGTTCTCAAATTATATTATTAATGATGGTGATTTGGTCATTGCAATGACTGATCTTGCAAATGATCCTAAAATATTAGGAATACCAACAATAGTTGAGACTGGTGGTATTACTTGGTTGTTAAATCAACGTGCAGGTAAATTAGTAGTTAAGGATTCCTCAAAGGCTGACAAAAATTACTTAAGATATATTTTGAATCACCCAATACACCGAAACTATTATAAGATGTTCGCTGGTGGTGGTTTACAAATTAATATAGGAAAAAAGGAAATTCTAGGTGTAAAAATCCCCCTCCCCCCCCTTGCCACCCAACAACGCATCGCTAAAATTTTGGATGATGCGGCGGCCCTACGCGATAAAACCGCCCAACTCCTGAAAGAATACGACGCCCTGGCGCAAAGTATCTTCTTGGAGATGTTTGGGGATCCTTATCATAATCCAAAAGGTTTTGAAATTGTAAATATTAATTATTTTATCGAAAAGCTAGAATCAGGTAAATCTGTTAATTCAACTAATGACAATTATATCAAAGGAGAAACTGGTATACTAAAAACAAGTTGTGTTTATAATGGAGTCTTTGATATTCGTGAAGCTAAAGTTATTCGAGAAAATGAAATTGATAAAGCTAAATTAAATCCCAAAAAAGATTCAATTATTATTAGTCGAATGAATACAGAAGAGCTCGTCGGAAAATCTGCATATGTTGATAAAGATTATAATCATTTATTTCTTCCAGATCGTTTGTGGCAATCTGTTAAATCAGATGTTGACCATTCGGTTTTATGGTTGTCGAATGCAATTAGTCAACACTCGTTTATGAAAAGCATAAGTAGAGTTGCTACAGGAACTAGTGGAAGTATGAAAAACATTTCACAAAAAAAGTTTTTAGGTCTTAAAATAATAAACCCTCCCATCGACCTCCAGAACCAATTCGCCGACAAAATCGCTTTAATTGAGCAACAAAAGGAATTGGCCAAGCAAGAGCTTAAGGAAAGTGAGGATTTGTTTAATTGTTTGTTGCAAAAGGCGTTTAAGGGGGAAATACAATGAACAATAAACAGTTAGCAATGATCAATGATGAACTTGTACGTCCCTGATTAGGCTTAACCGGTTTTAGAAATTGGGTTCAGTCAGTGGCGCCCCTCTTGCTCCTTGTTTAAAAAAGGGTCAGGATAAGTATTAATCGGATAAAATATAAATTTAATATCTGATTCTCCGCAAACACACCTAATATTTTTAGTATATTAGCGCTCAAAAAGCAGGGATTATGAACATATTCAGTTTTACGGCTCATTTCGGTTCGGAGGAAGATTGTCGTTTGCATTTCAAGGAGCAGCGTGATAAGGAAGGGGTTGTCTGCAAGCGATGCGGGGGCACTTCCCATTATTGGTTACAGGGTAAATGGAGTTATGAATGCAAAGGTTGCCGTTTCCGCACCTCGTTGCGCAGCGGTACGATCATGGAGAGCTCCAAGCTGCCGTTTCTGGTGTGGTACAAAACGATGTTCCTGATGAGTTGCACAAAAAAGGGATTCTCCACCAACGAACTCCAGAAGCAATTAGGATTGAAGCGTTACGAACCGGTATGGGCGATGGTACACAAACTCCGCAGGGCGATGGGCAACCGGGATGCAAGGTATACACTGGAAGGGATGATAGAACTGGATGAGGGTTACTTTTCGGTGGCCAGTAAGGAAATCGAGCGAGGCAAGGGTACACGTGGCCGGGGAGCCGAGGGAAAGCAGAACGTTGCGGTGATGGCCGAAAGCACCCCGTTGGAAGATATCGAAACGGGCAAAAAGGAGAAGCATGTGCGTTATTTCAAGGCCAGGGTACTGGATAGCCATCAAAGTGAAGGAATCAACGGCGTGGTCAGGGACTGCATGGAGGATGATGCCATCGTATTTTCGGACAAAAGCACTTCTTACGTTGACATCTCCGATCTGGTGGAATTGCACGTCACCGAGAAATCAGACGCCAAAACCACCAAGGAAACACTCAAATGGGTGCATATCGCAATCAGTAATGCAAAACGGACATTGCTGGGCAACTACCATAAAATCAAAAGGAAATACTTACAGTTGTATCTCAACGAGTTTATTTACAAATTAAACAGACGGTATTTTGGAGACAAACTCTTTGACAGACTAGTAATTGCGAATATAACAGGTGCATAAACGGATAATCAGAATCTTTAAACATCCTAATTAACTACCTGCGGATTTTAGGTATTATTATAGAAGCCCCCATGAATAAATCGCTCATCATTTTCGGCATCGTCAACATAACCTCGGACAGTTTCTCCGATGGAGGCCGGTATCTGGCGCCAGACGCAGCCATTGCGCAGGCGCGTAAGCTGATGGCCGAGGGGGCAGATGTGATCGACCTCGGTCCGGCATCCAGCAATCCCGACGCCGCGCCTGTTTCGTCCGACACAGAAATCGCGCGTATCGCGCCGGTGCTGGACGCGCTCAAGGCAGATGGCATTCCCGTCTCGCTCGACAGTTATCAACCCGCGACGCAAGCCTATGCCTTGTCGCGTGGTGTGGCCTATCTCAATGATATTCGCGGTTTTCCAGACGCTGCGTTCTATCCGCAATTGGCGAAATCATCTGCCAAACTCGTCGTTATGCATTCGGTGCAAGACGGGCAGGCAGATCGGCGCGAGGCACCCGCTGGCGACATCATGGATCACATTGCGGCGTTCTTTGACGCGCGCATCGCGGCGCTGACGGGTGCCGGTATCAAACGCAACCGCCTTGTCCTTGATCCCGGCATGGGGTTTTTTCTGGGGGCTGCTCCCGAAACCTCGCTCTCGGTGCTGGCGCGGTTCGATGAATTGCGGCTGCGCTTCGATTTGCCGGTGCTTCTGTCTGTTTCGCGCAAATCCTTTCTGCGCGCGCTCACAGGCCGTGGTCCGGGGGATGTCGGGGCCGCGACACTCGCTGCAGAGCTTGCCGCCGCCGCAGGTGGAGCTGACTTCATCCGCACACACGAGCCGCGCCCCTTGCGCGACGGGCTGGCGGTATTGGCGGCGCTGAAAGAAACCGCAAGAATTCGTTAACTGCACATTCGGGATATTTCTCTATATTCGCGGTTCAGCAGGCATGTCCCCTTTGAGGGCGACCCGACGACAGGATAATCGACCTTATGGTGCGCAAATATTTCGGCACAGACGGTATTCGTGGCAAAGCCAACGAAGGCGCGATGACGGCGGAAACCGCCTTGCGCGTCGGCATGGCGGCTGGCCGTGTCTTTCGTCGCGGTGACCACCGCCATCGTGTCGTGATCGGCAAGGATACGCGCCTGTCGGGCTATATGCTTGAACCCGCGCTCACAGCCGGTTTCACCTCGATGGGCATGGACGTATTCCTTTTTGGCCCGCTGCCGACAACGTATAGGAAGAATAAACGCCCTTTTCACCCAAGTCCAACAGCTTTGGACCGCAGTTGACTCTTTCGACACCCCTGCGATGCAACCCAATCCGGCTGACGGGGAGCCAGCAACGCTGAAAATTTACCCTCCTCTTTCCCACTAGCGGCTCCTTTTCCGACAACCAGCACGGCGGATCCCTGCCGCGGCGCTGTGAACGCAGCATTTTGATTGGTATCGTTGGCCTTCAGGCTCGTCAGTCAAACAGACCCAGGAGCAGCTCAGCCGGTGGCGCCCGGCTTTCGGGTAACGCCCTGGTCCCGCTGGTTTCGGCTTTGTGCTTCAGGTGATCAAGGATCTGCTTGATCACTATAGGGTCTTCAATGCAGGCGATGACTTTCATGGCGCCGCCGCAGCCGCTGCAGGTCTCGATGTCGATATTGAAAACACGCTTGAGCCGTTGCGCCCATGTCATCGACGCTCGCCGTTGTGCTGGTGTTGCCGGTTCATCAGCCACCCTGACCTTGTTGCCCCTGCCCCGTTTTGCCGGCGTGACCAACGCCCGGTGCCGACTGTTGGGTGCGAACACCCCGTGGAAGCGGGTTAGGTTGACTCTGGGCTTCGGTACCAGGGCGGCCAGCCTTGCAATGAAATCCAATGGTTCGAAAATGACGTGCGTGGTGCCGTCCCGGTACGGCGTCTTGAGCTGGTAGCGCACGTTGCCGCCTCGTGTTAACGACAGCCGCTTCTCGGATACCGCCGGGCGGCTGATGTACCGGCACAGCCGTTCGAGCTTCTTGCGTTCATCGGCCCTGGCCGCCACGCCGGCGTGCAGGCTGGACCCGGCTACCTTGCCAATCCCGTCACCGAACGGATCACCACTGGTCGGCAGAGTTTGCAAAGTGAACACCTTTCGCCCCGCCTGTGAACCGACAGCGATACGGTAAGTGATCGAGTGCCCCAGCAGGGGTGTCATCGGGTCGTCATCCACCGCATCCGAGGCCAGATAGCTGTTTTCGACATCCCGTTCCAGCAGGCCTTGCCGTTCCAGATAGCGACCCACCCGGTGGGCGATGGTGTGCGTCAGCTGGGTGAGCTCTGGGCTGGTCGGCGCCTTGACCCAGCGGAAACGCGCTGAGCCGTGGGATTGCTCGACATACACACCGTCGAGAAACAGCATGTGGAAGTGAACATTCAGATTGAGCGCCGATCCAAAACGCTGGATCAGGGTGACCGCGCCCGTCTTGGCCACTTGGTGGGTATGGCCCGCTTTCTTGACCAGGTGCGTGGCAATGACGCGGTAAACGATGCCCAGCACCCACCCCATGATCTCGGGCCGGCTGGCAAACAGGAAACGCAGCTGAAACGGGAAGCTCAACACCCACTGACGCATGGGTTGTTCAGGCAGTACTTCATCAACCAGCAAGGCGGCACTTTCGGCCATCCGCCGCGCCCCACAGCTCGGGCAGAAACCGCGACGCTTACAGCTGAAAGCGACCAGGTGCTCGGCGTGGCAAGACTCGCAGCGAACCCGTAGAAAGCCATGCTCCAGCCGCCCGCATTGGAGAAATTCTTCAAATTCCCGTTGCACATAGCCCGGCAATTCCTTTCCCTGCTCTGCCATAAGCGCAGCGAATGCCGGGTAATACTCGTCAACGATCTGATAGAGAAGGGTTTGCTCGGGTCGGTGGCTCTGGTAACGACCAGTATCCCGATCCCGGCTGGCCGTCCTGGCCGCCACATGAGGCATGTTCCGCGTCCTTGCAATACTGTGTTTACATACAGTCTATCGCTTAGCGGAAAGTTCTTTTACCCTCAGCCGAAATGAGCCGTAAAACTGAATATGTTCATAATCCCTGCTTTTTGAGCGCTAATATACTAAAAATATTAGGTGTGTTTGCGGAGAATCAGATTTAATATAAAGAATACTAAAATAGGGTCAAGATGGCCGAGAAGAACGTTTAGCACGATTACTATCACTTGGGATATACGCCAAGTGAGGTACTTATACCAAAGTCTAAAGATGACACATTTATTTGTGCAACTAAGGACACTATGGCAAGCAGCAAGCTTGTTATATGGTTAAGTAAGATGTTGTTCATTATTTGAGCTGTTATGTTTATGACAGTTAATACAAAGATAGCAATATTTATACCTGAAAAGAGTAGCGACATCGTAACCAGAAGTGGTGAAAATGTCGAAAGAGCACTGTTCAATCATAAGCCTGCTACTAGTAAATCTTGGCCCTTAATTTTAAAACTAATATGAAAGATCATCCTTGGATTAAACTGAAAAAATATCCTCATATTGGTTTCCCCTTAGAATCTAAGGATATTTCGTATTTGGAGAACTATATAACAAACCCTGATGTAATCGCAAAACATAGTTTTCTTCCTTTTTTACACCGTACCATTTATCAAAGAAAATTTAGAGCAAACACAGAGGGTGTACTCAATAAAAGCAAAAAACGAACGCGTGTTAAAGCAATAAGACCAAAAGCAAGAGAAATATATTTTGCTAGTCATTTCGATGCTCAGATTTATTCCTATTACAGTTATTTGCTTTCAGAAAAATATACACAGTTACTCAAAACTAAAAGTTTCGATAAATCTATAGTAGCCTATCGAAAACTTGGAATTGAAGGCAAGAACAAGTGCAATATAGATTTTGCTTTAGAAGCCTTTAAGTTTATAAAGAGAAATCAAGACAAAGAGCTTACTGTTATAGTCGCAGATGTCACCAATTTTTTTGATAGTTTAGATCACAAAATTCTTAAACAAAAATGGGCATCAGTTTGGGATGGTTCAACAACGTTACCTAAAGATCATTACAGAGTGTACAAGTCTCTAATCAATATGAGATATGTAAATGAGGACTTACTATTTAGAAATTATAAGGACAGGATATGGGTTAAAACATTCAAAGAGAACGATCCAAAAAAATCCCAAAAGCGACAAAAAAGTATTAAGCACAAACGATATTTAAAAGATAATAACGCCATTGCCTATTGCGATAAAACTGATTTTTTCAAAAACAGTTTAAACTTAATTACAAAATCCACAAGGACAGAAGGAATTCCGCAAGGAACTGCGCTTAGTGCAACATTAGCAAATATCTATATGATAGATTTTGATCAAGAAGTTCAAGATTTTATAGATAGTGATAATGTAAAAGGATTTTATCAGAGGTATAGCGACGATTTAATTATTGTTGTCCCGAGGGAATTTCAAGAAGAAGCCATAAAACGTCTGCGCACATTGGTATACGATAAAGTAAAACTAGAAATACATCGGGACAAAACAAAGGTGTACCAGTTTAAGGAGGTCAACGGTAAGTTAAAAGGATATGAAGTCGACGAACTAACAGGGGAAAAAACCAACAAAACATTAGAATACTTAGGTTTTGAGTATAATGGACAAAGAGCAATTTTAAAAACGGCTGGCTATTCAAAATTCTATAGAGCAATGAAGCGATCTTTCAAACGATCAACATCCCTAGCCATTAACTCTAAAAGCACTGATGATGAAATCCATAAAAGCGCGCTATATAAAAGGTTCACTTATAAAGGAGCAAAGCGACGAAAGCTATATACGCCAGATCCTCTAAACCCTAATAAGTTCAAAGAAAGTTTTCGCTATGATTGGGGTAATTATCTAAGCTATGTAAATAAGGCTAATGATGCTTTCAGGCATTTCAATCAAGGAGATCAAATCAAAAGACAGTCCAGAAAGGTCTGGTCAAACTTTCATGTTTTAATGGTTAAATCCCTTAATAAAATTGAAACAAAAAAGAAGTTATCTTCTTCATATAAAAAGAAAAGCTAAAATTAAAGATAAAACCCATTGTTAATGGCAAAGATTGGATATAAGGGGGCACCATTCTTTGTCATAAAGACCCGTATTTGATCCTTAGTAGGAGGTCATGAGTCAGCTACCCGCACCTAATACCCTGGGAAGGCTGCTTAAACATTTTTCATAGCTGAATGGGCGCGGGACTACATCTTGTCTGCTATAGTAGGAAACAAATTACTAAATTCTTATAAATACCGTATATTTAGTCTTTTATTACCTTAGTTTATGAATACCAACTTTCAATTTCTAGAAGAGGAGTTTTCTACCTTCTTCGATAGAGCATCCAAGGCAGAACAATTGGTGATTACGGATCCCCGCACCTCTTTGTTGTACAGTCGCATGGCTTTGGAAGAAGCCATCAACTGGATGTACGCCCATGATGCAGAATTGGAAAAGCCGTATGACACAAGCTTAAACAGCTTGATGATGAACCATGAGTTTAAGGCTCAATTCAACCATAAACTATACAACGAGCTCCATATCATAAGAAAAGCGGGGAACCTGGCCGCCCACAACAAAGTTGTGAATGATGTGGACTCCCACAAATCCATTGACGCCCTTTTCTATTTTGCCAAATGGTTTGCAAAATCGTACAGTCAGGAACCCCTAGGGACCATTGGTATTTTTAATTTTGATTACATCCCTAGAACAGGGGCGCATACGCTTTCTAAAAGGCAAATTGAACAGCTGCAGCAAAAACTGGATAAAGAATTAAGCAAGCACCAAGAGCAGCTAAAGGAAAAAGAGGAAGAACGACTCAAACTTGCGGAAAAGAACCAACTCTTCCAACAACAAATAGAAGCCTTACAGGCACAAATTGAAGCCAATAAGGTAAAAGCCAATACTCAGGACGAGGTACAGCATCCAAGGAATGAGGCAGAAACCCGTAAATACCTTATAGACGTGGCCCTACGTGAGGCTGGCTGGGATTTGTCTGGGGTAAATGACAAGGAATACAAGGTGAACCATATGCCCAAGGCTACCAACCGTAGCGAAACTGGCTATGTAGATTATGCGCTCTGGGACGATGATGGGCTGCCATTGGCATTGGTAGAAGCTAAAAAGACCTTGGAAAGTGCTTCCAAAGGCGAAAACCAAGCACAGCTCTATGCAGATGCCCTGGAAAAAATGCACGGTAGACGTCCGGTAATGTACTACAGTAATGGTTATGAGACCTATCTCTGGGACGATCAGTTTTATAAACAGGCAAGACCGGTACACGGATTTTATACCAAGGCAGAATTACAAACTCTCATGTTCCGCCGTAAACACCGTAAGGATATCCGTACCGCCCCTATAGACACCGATATAGCCGGACGTACCTATCAGATGCGCTCCATAAAGAGTATTGCGGAACACTTTTCCGGGTACGATAAAAGTACAGGAAAACTTATTGGGACCAATAGAGGGGCTTTATTGGTTTTGGCAACCGGGACGGGAAAAACACGGACGTCCATCGCCTTTTCTAAATTGATGTTGGAGTGCAACTGGGCCAAACGCATCTTGTTTTTGGCCGACAGGATAAGCCTGGTGGAACAGGCCAAGCGGAACTTTGTTAAATTCTTGCCACAGCATGCCAGTGTAAATCTTCTGGAAGAAAAGGACAACCCCGATGCCAGGATTGCGTTCTCTACCTACAAAACCATGATGGGGCTTATAGATGGAAGCCGCTTGGACGAAGGGAGGTTTTATGGGGTAGGCCATTTTGATCTGGTCATTGTGGATGAAGCACACCGTTCCATCTATAAGAAATACCAAGCTATTTTTGAGTACTTTGATGCCTTGTTTTTAGGACTTACGGCCACCCCAAAAAATAATATAGACAAGAACACCTATCACGTTTTTGGATTGCCAGACAAGTCCCCTACCGATGCCTATACCTATGAGGAAGCGGTAAGAAACAAGCATTTGGTTCCCTACAGATCCATAGCCGTACCTACTAAATTCCTACGGGAAGGGATAAAATACCAAGATCTGTCCGAAGAAGAAAAGGAAGCCTTTGAAGAGGAAATATTGGATGGTGAGGAGGCTACCGGAAACGAATGGATTTCCTCCAGTGAGTTAAACGACTGGCTGTTCAACAAGCCAACCACCATTGAAACCTTGCGATACCTGGAAACGCACGGGATTAAAAAACGAGGCGGGGACGAGTTGGGGAAGACCATTATTTTCGCCAAGAATAAAAAACATGCGCATTTCCTAAAGGAGATGTTCCTGGAACTGGACAAAGAAAGGTATGGGAACGATTATGTGAAAGTCATTGCCCATAGCGAACCCAAATCAAAGGAATTCATCAATAGGTTCTGTGATGAGGAAAAAGACCGTTTGCCCCAGATCGCGATCTCCATAGACATGATGGATACGGGGATAGACGCCCCTAGCTGTGTGAATCTAGTATTTTACAAACCTGTAAAATCCTATACCAAGTTTTGGCAAATGATCGGTCGCGGCACACGACTCCGACCCGATCTTTTTGGCGTCGGAAAAGATAAGACCCATTTCCTCATATTCGATCTATGTCAGAATTTTGAATTTTTTGATGAAAATCCCGAAGGCATCGAAACCACTGCACAGAAAAGTTTAACCGAAATCCTTTTCGGCCTACGCTTGCAGTTGGCCCAATACCTAAAAAGCGAACAGTTTAAGGACCAGATGGATTTGCAAGACTACCGCCAAGAATTATTGGATGGACTACATGGGGAGGTCGCGTCATTGGATATTACTAGGTTCGATGTGAAGATGAAATTGCAGATCGTACATGAATTTGGCAATAAAAACAGGGAAGTATGGAACCATTTGTCAAAAAAAGACTGTAAACGGATCGAAGACGAACTAGCGCCTTTAGTGAAGCCCAAAAAAGGGGATTCGGACTTGGCACGCTACTATGATAAAATCCTCTATTCCCTCATTGCCAAAAGACTGGAAACGCCCAATAGCGAGGCTTTTGTAAACGATTTGGTGGTGCCCATCACCAAAGTAGCCGGCACTTCTAAAAAACTTTTGAAAAAAACGACTATTCCGGCCGTAAAATCCAAGGAATCTTTGATTAAACTACCACTAGAGGAATCCTTCTGGAAGATAGATGGCATTGCCCATTTGGAAAAATTGCGAAAAGGAGTCCGGGAATTGGTAAAATATATAGATCCCGTGGATCAAAGGTATGTTACCACCGATTTTGAGGATGCCATTTTGGAAGATAAGGTGGTTATCCGTGATATGGCTAGCGAGCCACAAGAATCCTATCCTTCACCCTTCCAGAACAACCTGCACCGCTTGGAAGAGTTGATAAGGGAAAACAAGGACCATGTTACTGTGGAAAGGATACGGAAGGGAGAGCAAATTACCAAGGAAGAATTACAGGCCCTGGAACGAATTTTATTCACGGATAAACTAAGCAAGGAATCCATTGAAAAAGAGCTGGGCAAGGAGTTTAATTTAGTCCAATTCGTCATTGCCCTAATGGGCTTGAGCGCAGAAAAAGTAGACGAAGCCTTCTCGCAATTTATCAATGACTATAAATTGAATGCGGTCCAGATACAGTTCCTGGATACCATAAAACTATTTCTTACTAAGAACGGAAAAATAGATCCTACCAAATTATACGATTCCCCCTTTAAAAACTACCACAATATGGGAATAGATGGGGTCTTTAACGAGCAACAGGCAGACATCATTTTTAAGATTGTGGCCGATTTCAATACCCATCAACAGGAGGCATAGTATTCTTTTAAGCACTATCCACTAAAGAAACTTATTAAAAACTTAGAAGGGGCTGAGCATATCCAAAATTCAGCCCTTAGCTATTGATGGTATAGAATTATCTTTGATTCTTCCGTTCCTAGGCTACCTTCCTTTCCTAGATAGGTAGCCTACCAAATCCCCTAAATTTCAATTATTCCGATTGGGTGCAGATAGAGTGCACGCAACAGGTTCATATTTGCAGTAATCATCTTAAACACTGTAACTATGAAACATTTTTTAATCACTCAACCCTTCATTTACCTACCCTCTATAACAACTTACCTAGCGTAAGGTAATACTACTATAGGAACTCCTTCCCTAGATGGGACCAATGCATCTGTACTCAATTTAAAATCCTAATATAAATTAAGCCTACTATGAAAAAACTAGTAATTGCAATTCTTTCTATCACCGCCACCAGCGTAATGGCGCAAAAACAACTCGATGAATTGACCTTCGAAGACACCCAGAATGCGGCAGTATTCGAAAAAATCCGGAACAACACCAAAATATTAAAATATACCGCTGCGGACGGGTCGGTACTAAAGGTGGGCGACACCCTGGTGATAGGATTCCCATCGGGAAGCATAACCGCTACAACCGCTGTAGCCGGCGGGTACCGGGTTGGAGCCGCCAAAGCACGTTCTAAAACCAAGAGCAATTTCCAGACCATTATCATGGGTAAACCAGCTGGTTTTGGCAACATCATGGCGGCTATGGCCGGAGAGACACCGAACAACGCAGGGGCGGAAATGCAAGGGGAAATAGTGGTGATCGCCGAAATGTCTGTCTTCCACAAGGGAAGTAGAAAGAAACCCTTACAACTGACCATTCTTCTTGGAGAACCCAATGGAAGGGCCTTTGGAATCAATAAATACCTATCCGTAACGGACTATGAGAAATCTGTCCTCGCCGGGGAAATTAAAAGCATCAATGCACCCTTGACCAGGGAGGAGGCCATCGCCAAATTAAAAGAATCCAAGGATCTATTAGACCTAGGCATAATTGCCAAGGAAGAGTACGAAACCCTAAAAGAAAAGCTCACTCCAATTATTGTTTCTGAATAATTGTGCCAAAGCACATTCTAAATCTTATCAGGGATGTAGGTGCTAAGAACCAAATCATACAAAGTGGAGGCTAGCAACCACTATAAAAAACGGGGCGTCCTCCGAAAAGCCAAACGAGTAGGAATTAATAAATTATATATATTATGGATACCAACAAATTAGTGATTTATGAAATTCGAAGAGCGAAACCAACTTCCATTTGGTTATTATTCCTTTTTCTAGGATGGTCTTATGGATCCCTAGATAAAATGGGGCTTCAAATCTTATTCTATTGTACCCTGGGTGGACTGGGGTTTTGGACCTTTATAAGGCTGTTTACCTTAAATGGGGCCATTAAAACCTATAACCGTAGGATCGCAAGACAACTAGGCCTGGACACCGAAGAGATGGCTACCCTTAACTTGCTGTAAGTCCTCACCCTTTGGTTGTCATACTATAAGAGGTATTCATTGGCAAATAGATCCAATAACAAAATACAGACCTATGACGAGGATAATTTTATGTATTGCGATCGTGGTCCTTATGATTTCCTGTAGCAAAAAATACTATTACATAGAGCTGCATAGCGATGTACATTTCCTAAAAGGCGTATTAGTACGGGAACAAAGGTCCATGGAACTCCGTGCAAAATCCGATTCAGCTGCCTATTTGAAAGCCCAAGAATTGTTCAGGATTTCAAAAAGGGCTGCTGAGGATCTGCACGTACACAATACTGTTATGAGTAGTATTCCTACTGGGTTCAAGCTGATCAATAGGGAAGGGACGGACCTCGCCAAGACCTTCAAATTTGAAGTGGAACCCCTTATAAACATGAAAAATGATACTATAGATAATTATCAAGGGGAGGGAGTAAAGGAACCCAAAATGCCATGTAATGGTTTATCAATTTCCAGGCACCACAAGGTCTTGGATAGTTGCAATCCGAAAGCCCAAGAAAGAATGTGCTCCAGCAAAGAAGGGCAATTCCATACAGATAGTACGCGAAGTATGGATAAAAGAATCCAAGGTCCTAGAAGCTCGTTGAGATTGCGTTTGAAATAGCCCACTCCATGATGCTCATTAGTGCCCTAGGTAGCTTTTGAATCGATGGGTTTTACTAAATCATGATTTTACTCCTTTGAAATCGGATGAAATTACACCCTGCAGGGCAGGTAAACGAATAAGGTTAGATAGAGGAAAATTCATTCCCAAATTAAACATCTAGTTAATATAAAATTTTTAAAAAACAATTACAATAATTATGAAGACCACATTACATTTTACTAAAATAGTTATTGCAATCACCTCACTACTAGTAGCAAGTTGCAGCAACGTAATGAACAAGCCAATGAACCTAGAGGATTTTGATAAGGTAAAGGAAGAAATCTCCAAAAATTCTGAGTATACCCCCGAAAAGAGCGCTTATATTACCGATCATTTAAAGGAAAGTCTTGGCTTCCTTGAAATGGGAAAAACCATGGGAAAGGCGATGAGACAAAAAATAGACGCCTCCGTAATACCGACTTTTAAAGAAGAGATAGCCGATTTGTCCGTAGCCTATGATTCTATTCGAAACGCAAAACTATCGGCAAAAAGGAACAATGAAAAACTAGAAAACTTTACGGAGCTTGTAGCGGCAAACACAATTTCCCTGGACAAGTACACGGGATATTTGTCCATGAATTTAAAGTTCCATAATGAGTTCGACAAAGAAGTCCTCTATATCATTTTAAATTACAAATACATCAATAAGTACGACTCAAAGTTTTTTGATGAGAAGACAAAACTAACGGATGAAGTTGCTGGGGATTTTAAAGGGGAAGTAGAAGTGATGACCACTGAAAAATATAATGATGTCGCCAATTTCATGTATACCAAGGTGCCAACAAAGGCAAGCCAGGAATTGCAAGATGAACTTGGTGAGGAGGCGGCCAATAAAAAGGTAAAAAACGACTTTTTAATGGAAGGATTAGAGGTAAAAACTTTAGGCATCGTATTTAAGGACAAAACAGAACTGTTTTATGAGGATGCAGAATGGGAGTATTTGGAAAGCCTATAGAACCCATGGCAAGAGAACTGTGGCACAAAACGAACCGTTACAAATTCCGCGCATAGTTAATACTAATGGTTCGAAAGCCTGTCCACAGCTCAGCCGAAGGATTACATCCTCCTAGGTGATACCGGCATGGACGACTATTTAATTCGGGTAAATATACGATGGTTCAATAAAGTATCTTAACGTTTGTTGCATTCCAATAAACTAACATAGCCTTTTCTCATTAAAAGTTTAAAAGGAAGTGGTAATGACTCAACACCTGTAAGTAATATAGACTCTTGGGGGTACCGTTCTAAGTATTGACTATATTTATGATTTGCCAAATTAAAAATAGGCTACAGGGAATTTATAAAAATTTGACAGTTGGACTAAAAATTAAAAGCGAAGTATATGTTTGATGTAAAAACCATAGAACAATTAAAGTACTATGTCTATTTATTAATAGACCCCAAAACAGATGAACCGTTCTATGTAGGTAAGGGTACAGGAAACAGGGTCTTCAATCACGTGAAATGCGCTTTAGAAGAGGAGGAATCATCTAGTCATAAATATGAAGAAATCAGACGAATATTATCTGAAAATAATCAAGTTAAGCACCTAATAGTTAGACATGGGCTAACAGAAAATAATGCTTTTGAAGTAGAAACGGCTCTTATAGATACCTTTAAATTCATTCCGAAGTTTAAATATTACGTGCGCGGTAACATACAGGGTGGCGTTAACTCCATTGAAAAGGGCTTAATGACTACAGATGAAATAATTAGGCTTTACAATGCAGAAACCCTTTTTGAAATTGGAACTAATTGTGTAATTATCAATATTAATAGGACTTATAAAAGAGGGTCCAGTGAAAATACAATTTATGATGCCACAAAAGAAATTTGGGATATTAAAGAACGCAGGAGAAAACAGATCCAATACGTTTTAAGTGAATACAGAGGTCTAATAGTAGAGGTGTTTAAAGTTGTAAAATGGTATTCCAAAGTACGTGGCTATAATCCTGGAGCAAAAAAATATGGACAGACCTATTTAGGATATGGCTTCGAAGGTATAGTTGCGGAGGATTCAGAAAGAAACAAGTATATCAACAAGACCATCTCTCCATTTAAAAAAAGAGGGTTTGCCAGTGTTTTAATTTTTCCAGAAACATTACAAAAGTTGCAAGCAACTACGCTCAAATAACCATTATTAATCAACACAACCATCTTTCTTCATTTTTTTATGAAATCCAAAAACAACCAAATTATTTATAGCCCTTCAGATTTATCTTCTCATCTTAGTTGCAAACATCTTACCCAGCTCAATAAACAGCATGCATGGGGCGAAATCGATGGCCCAGAGGAATTCACCAACCGTGCACTAGTCTTACTTAGAGAGAAAGGAGTTGAATTTGAAGAGAATCACCTACAAGAGCTTAAGGATCAAGGAAAGTTAATTTCAGAAATTACTACTGATGATCCCCATGCTGAGAAGCATACAATAGATGCCATGAAAGCTGGTATGGATGTTATTTATCAAGCAAGGTTGAAAGAAGATGGTAAATGGAGCGGATGGGCTGATTTTTTAAAAAAGGTTGATAAACCAAGTAATTTAGGAGAATGGTCTTATGAGGTGTGGGACACCAAACTAGCGAATGAAACCAAGGCTGGGACAATCTTACAAATTGGACTTTATTCAGAGCGCGTAGCTCAAATCCAAGGTGTAAATCCAGAGAACATGGGTGTTATAAAACCTGAAGGTAAAGAATACTATCGTTATGATGAACATGCGGCATATATACGAGTGGTAAAGCGAAATTTGGAGGAAGCAATTGCTAGTGATGAAGAGACATACCCTGAACCAGTCAGCCATTGCGATATCTGCAAATGGTGGAAGAACTGTACTTCTATTAGACGTAGCGATGACCACCTTACTTTTGTGGCTGGAATGGGTAAATCGCAAATAAAGGAACTCAATCTGCATGATGTTGACACTCTGGAGAAACTGGCCTGT
>NZ_VVIN01000051.1:0-27589 GCF_008711145.1 Arenibacter lacus | reverse complement strand
TAATAATTTTGAACTGTTTATCTATGGAGGTGTCAATTACGAACCTTACCGAGCAAAATTTGAAAATCTTATTGGTCGCCGAGTAGCCAGTATAGAATTATTCCCTGCTAGCGAAGGATTTTTTGCCTATCAAAATTCCCAAACCGAAAAAGGCATGTTATTGCTATTGAATTCGGGGATTTTCTACGAGTTTGTTAAGTCGGACGAGTTTTTTGAGGAAAACCCTAAGCGGCTTACTATAAAGGATGTGGAAATAGGTGTTAATTATGTAATGATCATATCCACTAATGCCGGACTTTGGGCCTATAATCTTGGAGATACCGTTCAGTTTATTTCTTTAAAGCCCTATAAAATAATAGTGTCCGGGAGAATAAAACACTTTATTTCTGCCTTTGGGGAGCATGTTATTGGCAAGGAAGTGGAAGAAGCCATGCGGCAGGCCATTGAAGCCACCGATGCTAGAATAAACGAATTTACCGTTGCCCCACAGATTAATCCTAGCGGAGAAGAGTTACCCTACCACGAATGGTTGATAGAATTTGAACAGCTACCCACCGATTTGGAAAAATTTAACCAAATACTGGACACCTCCCTTCAAAAACAGAATACCTATTACTTTGACCTAATAAAAGGCAAAATTTTACAGCGCCTAAAGATTACTCAAATTAAAAAAGACGGATTCCAAGAGTATATGAAATCCATCGGGAAATTAGGGGGACAAAATAAGGTACAACGACTCTCCAATGACCGAAAAGTAGCCGAGGGATTGGATGCGTTTAGGGTGTAGGAGTATAAAGTTATGGAGTTATGGTGGTTGTTCCTCCTAGCATTTTAACTATTTAACTGCTTTTTTTGTGATGTTGTTACTTAAGTCATGTTTTCTTCTTCGTAACTCCGTAACAGCGTAACTTGGTAACTAGGGTTATGATGTTATCGAGTTATCTTGTTATGCTGATTGTCCTTCTTAGCCTTTTAACCCTTAAACCACTTAACTTGTAATTTTGTTCACTTGGTTAGGTCTTTTTCTTCATAACTTCATAACAGCGTAACTTCGTAACTACGGTTATGATGTTATCGAGTTATCTTGTTATGCTGATTGTCCTTCTTAGCCTTTTAACCCTTAAACCGCTTAACTGGTTTAATTCCACAAGCACTATAAAATTCTTATACTAACTTCTATCTTATCCGTCATCATTCACTAGAATCCAGCTATATTTGTATTAAAAATCCGGAATTTGTAGATGAATTCCCATTAGTTATAGCTAGGTTATAGCTAGTTGACAATATTCCACCTTACTAAATATCAATATATATTGTAGTTTTGCATGAAATTCAATTATGAATAATTACACCAACACCACTAAAGCCCAAGAGTCTACGAATGCCATTGAACGCCTGTACATTACCATGCGTCATTTGTTCAATCGTGGATTCTATAAGCCTTCGGGAGTATCAGGTGCTGCCCTTAGGCAATCCCTTTTACAATTAAGACCGGAGATATACGGTTCCATTGCCGAGGAAAAGTCGGAGTTAAATGGACTTATTTATGTATTGGAGCGTTTGCCCGAGGGTATTGAGCAGTGCCGGTACATTAACTTAACTTCGGACGAGGGGTATTCTAGCTCCCAATTTAAACCGATTATTCCGCCCAAAAGACGCAGAAACTGCTACCGTATAGACGATGAGCAGATGAATATTGAGATTACCCGGGGCCGGTCGGACATTTACGACATCCTTACCCACCTTACCTTTCTCTTTATAGAGTCCGAAAAAATAAGCAAACGTGCCTTAATTGACGATTCGGATAAAACCATCCGCGATTGGGTAAAATTGGAGGAAGCAGCACTAAAAGAAGAGGAGTTGAGCCAGCGGGAACGGGAAGTGGCATTGACCCATGCAGCCAATGTGATGGGCAGACCGTTTATAGAAGTCATGGCCATCCATAAAATGCTCTCTACGGAAAAGGAACCGGAGCGATTCTTAAAAATTGTCTATTGGTTAGGGAAATTGGCCATAGAGGAAGAAACTACTGGAAATAAACGCGCCATCACCTTTAGCCCCATGTTGCGGGAGCGACTGGGCCACCACATCCATGGAGAGCGCTGGGCCAATACGATTAAGAAAACAATGCGCGAGCACAATCTGTTAGAACGCCCCATCCATATAATAAGTGCCAATATGCACAGTGTTATGAATTCCCTGTTTGCTAAAAAGGCATTATCCAAGGAATTTGCCAACAGCGATGACCTCACCATTTTTGAGGCCTTGAGCAAAACGGAAAACTCAAAATTAAGAAATAAGGTTACCGCCTTAGCCAAAAAGAACGGCATGATCGCCATAGATGATGTTTCTGGGACCAATATAGACGTTCAGATTTTTGATCTGGCCAAGTTGGTTAAAGGCGCCTGTTGCTATGAGCTAAAGAAAACGGCCGAAAAGGACATCCCCGTACTTTTTGTGATGGATTACGCCTTTGGAGAACAAGCCTATGAAACCATAGACGAGCTATTAAAGCCTTATAAAATAGATAAAGACCAAGAGGTATTTTTAAATGTCGATTCCGTCTCCATCATGGGGAAGGCCGGAATACTAGATGGTGGCAAGGGAGATATCATGATACCATTTGCCCATATCTTTGAAGGAAGTTCGGACAATTACCCTTTTAAAAACGAATTGAGTAAGTCCGACTTTGAAGGAAATGGGTTAAAAGTACAGGAGGGCACCATGGTGACCGTATTAGGAACCTCCTTGCAGAACAAGGACATCCTAAAATACTTCCATGAATCTACCTGGAGGGTCATTGGTCTGGAAATGGAAGGCGTACACTACCAAAAGGCCATACAATCTGCTTCCAAGATACGAAAAAGCATTAGGGAGGATGTAAAGGTGCGGTACGCCTATTACGCTTCGGACAATCCTTTGGAAACAGGAAGCACCTTGGCTTCTGGCGGCTTGGGGACCACGGGGGTAAAACCTACTTATTTGATTACCGACAAAATTCTAACACAAATATTTAATTCTTAAGTTTATATGTCCGATAAACCACAAACACCCAACAGCGCATCTTCGGAGGAAATTGATCTGGGACAACTGTTTCAATTAATTGGCAATGCCTTTAAAAAAATCTTCCGCTTTATAGGGAATATATTTAAGGGTATTTTTCACGTTATTATATTATTCCTGCTTTTCTTACAAAGGCATTTCTTGAAATTTACTATTGCTGCTGTTATTGGTTTGGCCTTGGGTATCTATTTAGACATGACCAAAACGCCCAAATATATTTCTACCATGGTGGTAGAGCCTAATTTTAATAGTGTACAGCAACTGTACAACAACATTAATTTTTTTGATGAACTCGCACAAGCACGAGATTCTATTGCATTATCAGAGGCATTAAATATTACAGTCCAAGAAGCTTCTCACATCAATAGATTTGTGGTTGAATCCTATGCAGATGAAAATCAAAAAGTACAATTATTCGATAAATTTGTACGAAGTTTAGACTCCACCACAAAAAAAGCTATCGACATGCAGAAATTTCTAAAAAATTTCAATTCATTAGATGCTCGCTTCCATACTATATCAGTAATTTCTTCGAATAACAGTGTGGCTAAGAAAATTCAACCCTCCATTATCAACTCCATTTCCAGAAACGAATATTTTAAATTACAACAAAACATCAGTGATCATAATATTAGTTTACAGGATAGTTTGTACAAGAAACAGCTGATGGAGATAGACTCCCTACAACAGTTGTACAAGCGAATTATGATAAAGGAGGCCGAGAAACCCATGCAAGGTACAAGCATTAACTTAGGTCAGGGAGATGGAAAGGAAAACAAGGAATTGGCCTTGATCAATCAAGTAGAGCGATTGAAACAGAACCTAGTGAACCTGAACACGGAACGCGCCAATAAATCTAGCATCCTAAATGTAATTTCCGCCTTTCCTAGGAAAGGAGTAGAAATAAAAGGGCTCCTTAAGAGTAATAAGTTCAGAATCCCTATTGTGCTTATTTTCATAACATTAATAATTTTAGGTTTATTGGAATTAAACATCTTTTTAAAAAATTATAATAAAGAAAAATTATGAGGATATTAGTAACCGGCGGGGCTGGTTTTATAGGGTCCCACCTGGTAAGGCGGTTGGTAAACACCTATCCTAACTATCACATCTATAACTTGGATGCGTTGACCTATGCTGGGAATTTAGAGAACTTAATCGATGTGGAATCGGCCGCCAACTATACTTTTATCAAAGGAGATATAACGAAGGCCGAATTTATTGACACCATATTCCAAAAACACAAGTTCGACGGGGTAATCCATTTGGCAGCAGAATCCCATGTAGATCGATCTATAACCGATCCCATGGCCTTTGTAAAAACCAATGTGATAGGTACCGTACATCTATTAAACGCCTTTAAATCCCTTTGGCAAGATAATTATGAAGGAAAGCGTTTTTATCACGTAAGTACGGACGAGGTATACGGCTCCTTGGGGAAAACAGGGTTATTTACCGAATCAACCCCCTACGACCCCAATTCCCCCTATTCTGCCTCCAAGGCAAGTTCCGATCATTTTGTAAGGGCCTATGGGGAAACCTATGGCATGCCCTATGTAATCAGCAATTGCTCCAACAATTACGGGCCCAATCACTTTCCGGAGAAACTAATTCCCCTATTTATCAACAATATCATTCAAAAACAACCCCTGCCTGTTTACGGCGATGGGAATTACACCCGGGATTGGCTGTATGTTGAGGACCATGCCAGAGCCATTGACCTTGTGTACCATAAAGGAAAAAATGCAGAGACCTACAATATAGGCGGCTTTAACGAGTGGACCAACCTCAACCTGGTAAAATTATTGTGCCAGCAAATGGATGAAAAGCTGGGAAGACCGGCGGGAGATAGTGAAAAACTGATCACCTACGTCAAGGACCGACCTGGGCACGACCTAAGATATGCCATTGACTCCTCTAAAATTAATAAGGAACTAGGATGGGAGCCTTCCGTAACCTTCGAAGAAGGATTGGCCAAGACTATTGATTGGTATTTGGAGAATGAGGAGTGGTTGGCACGTGTTACTTCCGGGGATTATCGGGAGTATTATGAGAGGCAGTATAAATAAAGTGATGGAGTTACGTTGTTATGCTGTTATGAAGTTACGCAGTTATGAAGTGATGGAGTTATCATGTTATGAAGTTATGATGAAAGGGGGAGTAATTTACAATTGAATATGAGAGACTGATAATAAACTTAACTCGATAACATCACCACAAGATAACTCGATAATCGGATAACCTAGTGATAAAGTTACGTTGTTTTGAAAAAGACAACATTAAACAAGACAACAACATTAATTTGGAAATAAAATCTCACAAAGATTTAAAGGTATGGCAGGAATCTATGGATCTGGTGATTGAGGTTTATGACCTATCTAAATCATTCCCCAAAGAGGAGCAATTTGGACTCACAAGTCAAATACGTCGAAGTTGTATATCTATACCATCAAATATTGCCGAAGGAGCGGGTAGGAAAGGACGTAAAGAATTTACTAGGTTTTTGTATATAGCCCTTGGGTCTTTGGCGGAAGTAGAAACACAATTGGAAATTGCTTATAGGTTAAACTATAGTACCACTAATACAGCGGTTAATGAAAAAATCATTTATATAAGACGAATGCTAACAAAATTAATAAAGAGTTTGAATGCTTAAGTTTACAGTTAATTAACCTAGTTAAAAAGTGACCTAGTTACACAGTTATGATGAAGAAACTTTAAGAATGCATCTTCACAACATAACACCATAACTGGATAACAATATGATCCAAGTTACGAAGTGATGAAGTTAAGCTGTTATGAAGAAGGCGAAATATAACTTGATAACTCCGTAACATGATAACTTGATAACAATATAACACCACCATGAAAGGAATCGTACTTGCAGGAGGCTCAGGAACTAGGCTATACCCCATTACCATGGCGGTGAGCAAGCAACTGATGCCCATTTATGATAAGCCCATGATTTACTACCCCTTGTCTACGCTTATGTCGGCGGGAATCAGGGAGATTCTCATAATCACCACCCCGCAGGACAAGGCACTCTTTCAAAATTTGTTGGGTGACGGATCGCAATTAGGCTGTGACTTTAGATATGCTACCCAAGACAATCCCAACGGCTTAGCAGAAGCCTTTATAATTGGAGAAGAATTTATAGGGAAGGACAAGGTGGCGTTGATATTAGGGGACAATATCTTTTATGGCTCGGGATTGGCCCAACTATTACAGGCCAACAATGATCCCGATGGCGGAATTATTTATGGCTATCATGTACAAGACCCACAACGTTATGGGGTGGTAGAATTTGATGCCGAAGGAAGAGCCATTAGTATAGAAGAAAAACCAGCAAATCCTAAATCCAACTATGCAGTTCCGGGAATTTATTTCTACGATAATGAGGTGGTAAACATCGCAAAGAATGTTACACCCAGTAAAAGAGGCGAATTGGAGATAACCGATATCAATAAAACCTATTTAGAAAAAGGTAAATTGCAAGTCAGTATTTTGGATCGCGGAACCGCTTGGTTAGATACGGGTACCTTTGCTTCATTAATGCAGGCAAGTCAGTTTGTAGAGGTCATAGAAGAACGACAAGGACTTAAAATAGGTGCCCTAGAAGAGGTTGCCTATACCATGGGATATATTTCCAAGGAAGAATTAAAAGAATTGGCACAACCCCTTTTAAAAAGTGGATACGGGAAGCACTTATTGGAGCTTATTAAGGAGTGAGAGGAGGTTACAATGAAATGACGTTGTTATGAAGAAGATGAAATAGGATAGCTAACTAATAATAATGCCAGGGATAACATCCCCCTGCCCCCTTCAAAGGGGGATTAAGGGGGATTAAGGGGGATTAAGGGGGATGTAAAAGGAAGTAAAAAGTCCCTTATTGAAAAACAGTAATTTACTTGAAAACATTATCACAACATAACCGTTTAACTATATAGCCTTATAACTAAATCAGTTAAAAAATTAAATGGTTAAACAGTTATGAAAATATAACGCACCACAACAGGATAACATTATAACTATATAGCCATATAACCTATTTAAAGAATACAACATAACTCCATAACAGCATAACTAGATAACAACACACACATTGACAATCACAGAATCCCCATTAAATGGCTGCTTTATTTTAGAGCCTCAAATCCATAAGGACCATAGAGGCCTATTTTTTGAATCCTATCACAAAAAGAATTTCGAGGAAGCTACTGGCTATTCTGTAGATTTCGTTCAAGACAATATCTCAGTTTCAAGAAAAGGTGTCTTACGGGGACTCCATTTTCAAACAGGCGAGTATGCACAGGCTAAATTGGTGCAGGTACTGCAGGGCGAGGTTTTAGATGTGGTGGTAGACCTTCGCGAAGGGAGTGCTACCTATGGGCAACACTTTAAACTTAATATTTCTGCAGAAAACAGGAAATGCATTTTTATACCAAAGGGTATGGTACATGGGTTTCTAGCCTTGAGTAATGAGGTGATTTTCGCCTATAAGTGCGACGCATTCTACAACAAAGAATCGGAAGCAGGTATACGTTATAACGACCCGGATTTAAATATAGACTGGGAAGTCCCAGTAAACCAATTGGTAATCTCCGAAAAAGACTTAGAACTCCCCTTATGGAAAGATCTCAAGATATAAAACGGGTCCTAGTTACTGGAGCCAACGGACAATTGGGCCTCAGTCTACAAGACATCTCGGGCCACTATAGCAACCTAAAATTTGTATTTGCAGATTCCAAGGAGTTGGATATCACTAATCTTGAGATGGTAAACCAATATTTCAAAATTGGCAATTTCCATTATTGCATTAATTGCGCGGCTTATACCAATGTAGAACAGGCAGAGAAGACTCCGGAAATAGCCTTTAAAGTAAATGCTGAGGGGGTTAAGAACCTGGCCCTAGCTTGTATGGAGAATCAGGTAATACTAATTCATATATCCACAGATTATGTATTTGATGGTGAGAAAGGTTCCCCATACACCATACACGACTCCCCTAACCCTATTAATCAATATGGAAAATCTAAATTAGCCGGAGAACAATATCTACAGGAGATCTTGCGCAACCATTTTATTGTTCGCACCTCTTGGTTATACCATAAAACTCACGGAAAAAACTTTTATAAGACTATTTTGGAAAAAGCAAAGAAAGGAGAAACACTTCGAATTACGGACCGCGAAACCGGCTGCCCCACCAATTCGGAAAACTTGGCAAAGTTTCTTGTGAACCTTATCACGACCGAGAACCATGTCTATGGGATTCACCATTTCACCGATGGGAATGCGATGAGCTGGTATCAATTCGCGCTAAACATCATAGAAGAGAATAATCTAAAAAACAATACAAAGATCATCAAGGACAATAGTTATCAGACGGTTGCTGAAAGGCCAAAGTATAGTGTTTTGCTGTAAAAAAAATCGTCGAACACTAACCTACTAATCATAACCACAACAGTTTAAGCGATTAATATAGCTACCGAAAATAATCTTAAAATAGCTGAAAATTATTATAAAAGGGATAAAGAGTATTTAAAATCGTAGTTTTGCCGATCGGCTAAAATTTTTGCTCTGACTTTAAAATAAACAGTATTACAACCTTAAAAATGAAAATTAAAAATCTAATAATATTTGGTACCCGACCAGAGGCTATAAAGATGGCCCCTTTGGTAAAAGAGTTTCAGAAATATTCTGATAAGTGTGAAACCAAAGTATGTATTACTGCCCAGCACCGAGAAATGCTTGATCAGGTTTTGGAGTTTTTTGAGATTACACCCGATTTTGATTTGAACTTGATGAAGCCAAATCAAAATTTGTATTCACTTACCGCTGATATTATTACCAATTTACAACCGGTTTTGGAAGAGTTTCAACCCGATTATGTGTATGTACACGGTGATACCACCACTACCATGGCAGCTAGTTTGGCTGCATTCTATGCCGGAGCCCAGGTATGTCATATAGAGGCTGGTTTAAGAACCTTTAATATGCAATCGCCATTTCCGGAAGAGATGAATAGAAATGTAACTGGAGTAGTGAGCAATTTACATTTTGCACCCACCACCACCTCTAGGGATAATTTATTGCGAGAAAACAAAAAGGAAGAAAACATTGTAATTACCGGGAATACAGTAATTGATGCCCTCTTGTTTAGTGTAGAAAAAGTAAATAACAGCAATTTTACAGATCCCCAAGTAGATAATTTATTAACGTTTTTAGATACAAGAAAACGATTAATTTTGGTTACGGGACATAGAAGGGAAAACCACGGCCAAGGGTTTATTAATATTTGCGAGGCCTTGAAACAAATTGCCTTAGAAAATCCAGATACTCAAATTGTATACCCAGTCCATCTAAACCCAAATGTACAAAAGCCGGTGTATGAATTGTTAGCAAATATCGATAATATCTCACTCATAGCACCACTCTCTTATCCTGCCTTTGTTTGGTTGATGGAAAAAGCATATTTAATCATTACGGATAGTGGCGGAGTACAGGAGGAAGCACCCAGTTTAGGAAAACCGGTATTGGTTATGAGAGACACTACAGAGCGTCCAGAAGCCGTTGAGGCCGGTACTGTACTCTTGGTAGGCACTAATAAGGAGAAAATTGTTACTGAAGCTACCAATCTCTTAAACAACACTGAGGCATATGAGGAAATGGGGAAGCTACACAACCCTTACGGAGACGGTAAGGCCTGTGCTAGGATAGTAGACCATATTTTAAACTAAAGCCAATAACGAATAATATATAAGACTCTTATATTAGATAAGTTTCAATTAAAGATTGAGGAGTGTCTAAGAAGATAAATTCTCTGTACTAAAACGACACAAATTAAAAATGAACAAACCAGAAGTAGTAATGATTGGTTTGGGCTATATAGGCCTACCAACAGCCGCTTTGATAGCACAAAACAAAACTCACGTACACGGTGTAGATATTAATCCACACGTAGTAGCAACTATAAACGCCGGGAAGATTCATATCGTGGAGCCCGAATTGGATACAGCAGTGGCCAAAGCTGTTAAAGAAGGTTATTTAAAAGCAGCTACTACACCTGTAGAAGCAAACACCTACCTTATTGTAGTACCAACGCCTTTTAAGGGAAAAAACGAGCCGGACACTTCTTTTGTTGAAGCAGCGACCAAAGCCGTATTACCTTTATTAAAGGCTGGAGATCTTTATATTATTGAGTCTACCTCCCCAGTAGGGACTACAGAGAAGATGATGGCCTTAATCTACAATGAACGCCCTGAACTGGATGGCCTTATTCATATTGCCTATTGTCCGGAAAGGGTATTACCGGGCAATGTAATGTACGAATTAGTTAACAATGATAGGGTTATAGGTGGAGTTAATGAAGTTGCTACAGAAAAAGCAACAGCTTTCTACAAACAGTTTATAAAAGGAAACCTACATAAAACGAATGCCCGTACTGCGGAGATGTGCAAGTTAGTTGAGAACTCGTCTAGAGATGTTCAAATCGCGTTTGCTAACGAGCTATCCCTCATTTGTGACAAGGCAGATATTAATGTCTGGGAATTAATTAAACTCGCCAACAAACATCCAAGGGTTAACATTTTGCAACCTAGTTGTGGCGTAGGAGGGCATTGCATCGCGGTTGATCCATACTTCATAGTTTCAGACTACCCAATGGAGTCTCAAATTATTGGAAAAGCTAGGGAAATAAATAATTACAAATCCTTTTGGTGTGCCGAAAAGGTGCAAACAGCCAAGTTGCAATTTGAATTACAACACGGACGCAAACCTAGTATTGCTATTATGGGATTGGCTTTTAAACCCAATATTGACGATTTACGGGAGTCACCTGCCAAATACATTGCGCAAAAAGTATTGCAAAATGCTAATAACGAGGGATATTATATTGTGGAGCCTAATATAGACGATCATAAGGTGTTTAAATTAACCAATTACAAGGAAGCTGCTAAAAAAGCGGATATTATTGTGTTTTTGGTAGCCCATAAAGAGTTTAAATCTTTGGAATTGTCCGAAGAAAAAGTCGTGTTGGATTTTTGTGGGGTATTAAATTGATCTTTTAAACAAATTGCTAGCGCAATGTAAATCGACCTTTTTAATAACAAAAAAATATATCTACGAAAATAATTATCAAAAGAAATAAAATCGACACGGGCCTTTTAAATAGTGGTGAAGTGTTCAATATTGATCGATGGGGTGAACTCATGGATGCAGGGGAATTAATATATTTAGAATTTAATTAAATGGAAATAACGTTATGAAAGGTATAATTTTGGCAGGCGGTTCTGGCACAAGATTACATCCATTGACACAAGTAGTGTCTAAGCAGTTGTTACCGGTGTATGATAAGCCTATGATCTATTATCCATTATCGGTCTTGATGTTGTCTGGAATTCGTGAAATTTTAATCATTTCTACCCCAACGGACTTGCCAAATTTTAGACGTTTGTTCGGAAATGGTTCCCATTTAGGTTTAAATATATGTTATGAAGAGCAACCTTCACCCGATGGATTGGCACAAGCATTTGTTATAGGGGAAAAGTTTATTGGCAATGACGATGTATGTCTAGTCTTAGGAGATAATATTTTTTATGGAGCAGGTCTTCAAAAATTATTATCAGATGCCGTAAAAACGGTTGAATACGAAAAAAAGGCTGTTGTTTTTGGTTATTATGTAGAGGACCCAGACCGTTATGGAGTTGCAGATTTTGACAAAAATGGCAACGTGCTAAGTATTGAAGAAAAGCCGATAAATCCTAAATCGAATTTTGCTGTAGTGGGTCTTTACTATTACCCCAACTCCGTTGTAAACATTGCGAAAAAGGTAAATCCTTCTCAAAGGGGTGAACTAGAAATAACATCGGTAAACCAAACGTTCCTTGACCAAACGAATCTAAAAATGCAAATAATGAGTCGTGGTTTTGCCTGGTTAGATACGGGAACTCATGAGGCTTTGACCGAGGCAACCGAGTTTGTAAAAGCCGTAGAAAAACGTACGGGATTAAAGATAGCTTGTTTGGAAGAAATAGCTTTTAGAATGGGCTATATCTCAAAGAAAGAGCTTGTTAAACTTGCCAAGGGGCACACGAAAAGTGGTTATGGAAAATATCTTAAAAGTATTTAATAATGATTACAAAACTTGAATGGGATAGCAATTTTTTTGGTTTTGAAATTGGAAAATGTATTATTGAAGATTGTAGATGTTTTGATGTTCTAAAATTTAAGGAAGAGGCAAATTCATATAAGTTAGTTTATATAGTAACCAATGAAATTATTAAATTTAAGGATATAAAACTTGTCGACACTAAGTTAACTTTCTCAAAAAAGTTAGAAAATATTCCCCACGTAAAAAAAGACAGCAATCTAAAAACATTCGACAAGAGCATAGACTGTTTTGAAACAATAGAAAAGCTGGCAATCGTTAGTGGAGAATATTCAAGATTTAGAGTAGACCCAAATTTTAATAAAAATGATTTTGAGTCACTATATAAACAATGGATATATAATTCTGTATTTAATCATAAAGCTTTAAAAACTTTAATTTATAAGGAAAATAATAAAATACTAGGGTTTTCCACCTTAGAGAAATTATCAGATTCACTAGGTAATATCGGACTAGTTGCAGTAGACATCAATGAAAGAGGGAAAAAAATAGGAAATAAATTAATTAATCATACTATCTTAAAGGCAAAATGTGAAAACTTTAAAAACATTCAAGTCATAACCCAAAAGGATAATTTACCAGCTGTAAACCTGTATAAAAAATGCGGTTTTATTTTAAATGAAACGCAATTTATTTATCATTACTGGCATTTATAATTTATGATACCATTTAACAAACCATTTTTAGTCGGAAAAGAGACCAAATACATTGAGGAGGCAGTAAAATCAGGTAAGATTTCTGGAAACGGTACTTTCACAAATAAATGTCAGACATTTTTTGAAGAAACCTACGGGATTAAAAAGGCATTATTAACCACATCCTGTACAGACGCTTTAGAAATGGCTGCTATGTTGATGGATATTAAGTCAGGTGATGAGGTCATCGTTCCTTCATATACATTTGTAACATCTGCTTTAGCATTTACAAGACAAGGCGCTAAAATAATTTTCGCAGATAGTAGATCAGATCATCCAGGTATAGACGAAGAAGCTATAGAGTCTCTAATAACACCAAAAACCAAAGGCATTGTTGTAGTACATTATGCGGGGGTGGCCTGTAATATGGATACTATTATGGCCATAGCCAAAAAGCATAAAATCTTTGTTGTTGAAGATGCAGCACAAGCTGTAGACTCGTTTTATAAGGGTAAAGCATTGGGTAGCATTGGACATTTTGGAACATTCTCTTTTCATGAAACCAAAAACATAATTTCAGGTGAGGGTGGCCTATTGGCCATAAATGATGAACGTTTTATAGATAGATCTGAAATCATTTGGGAAAAAGGCACAAATCGTTCTGCTTTTTTTAAAGGAGAAGTAGATAAATATGGTTGGGTAGACACAGGATCATCCTTTTTACCTTCCGAACTAATAGCTGCCTTTTTATTTGCTCAATTAGAGCATATACAAGACATTCAACAAAAGCGATTATTATTATGGGAAACTTATTACAAAATGTTATTTCCATTACAGGAAAATAAAAAAATAATGCTTCCATCATTTCCTGACTTTTCTACGAATAATGCACATATGTTTTACATAATAACAAATAATATATCAGAAAGAGATGCATTATTAAACCATTTGAAGATGAATGGAGTTCATGCTGTTTTTCATTATTTATCACTTCATAAAAGCTCATATTATACAACTACTTTAAAAGGAAAAATTACACATCTACCCCAAGCTGATAGATACACGGATTGTTTAATTCGTCTTCCTCTATTTTATAATTTAGAGGAGTCTCAGGTCCAATACATTGCTAAAAGTATAATTCAATTTTTTAAATGAAAATTTTACATATAGCACCAGATGAAAAGTTTATAAACAATATCTACTTTCAGTTTAATAAATTATTTCCAAATCAAAATAAGTTTCTAATATTATTAGAAAAGAACGTTGAAACTACAAGATATGTAAGTATTAATGATAATTTCAGTACAGTTACCATGTTAAAAAAAAATGTTAGGTACTGTATCAAAGAATCAACTCATTATGATATTATTATTATTCATGGTTTAAATTATTTTCAAAGTCAAATCGTTTTAAATGTAGGGAACATCAATAAGTTTATTTGGTTTTTTTGGGGAGGGGAAATATATGACAACACAAGTGCTCTAGGAAATAAAGTGATTGGGGAAGTTACATTTCAAAAATTTCACCTAAAAAGTTGGAAAGACCATTTAAAGTCCCTTATAAGAATTCCATATTATTTTATAAGGTATAAAACTAGAATTCCTGAGAAAGAAATAATAAGAGCTGCGAAAAAAATAAAACAATTTGGAATACTCCATAGAGAAGAATTGGAGTATTTTAAACAGCTTGGATATTTATCTCCAATAGTATCTCACATTTGTATGACTTACTACCCATTAGAATATATATTTAAAGGAATTGAGTCGACTAAGATTAATGGAAACAATATTTTACTAGGTAATTCAGCATCATCATCAAATAATCATCTCGAAGCATTTAATATTTTAAAATCCTTTAATCTTAATGATAAAAAATTATTTGTCCCCTTAAGTTATGGTGATAAAAGATACGGGGAAACTATCAATGAAATTGGGCATTCCCTTTTTGGAGAAAACTTCCAATCGCTTTTCGATTTTATGCCTTTAGAAAAATACACTCTTCTATTAAGTAGTTGTAATATAGTTATAATGAATCACTATAGGCAACAAGCTGTAGGAAATATAATTGCCATGCTCTGGATGGGTGCAAAGGTGTATTTGGACGAACGGAACACCTTTTATCATTATCTTAGAAGGATTGGCGTTGAAGTTTTTTCTATTGATGTGGATTTAAAATTAGAAAATCCCTTAGCATTGGAAGGATTGTCTGACAGCGAGATTAATCAAAACAGAGAAATCTTATTAAGAGAAATTGGATTTTCAAATGTTAAAACTCAATTAGAGCATAGTTTAAAATTGATTGTAGGTGAACATTAATAAAAAGGCTTTCTCAGGTGTTAAGTGGACCACCTTGTCAACCATTATCCTTGCCGTAAGTGCATTGCTTAAGATATCCGTATTAGCTCGATTTTTAGATGCCTCAGACTTTGGCTTAATGGCCTTAGTAACTTTTGTTCTTGGGTTTATGGATTTATTTATGGATATAGGCTTAACCTCAGCAATACTACATAAACAAAATATTAATAGAAAAGAATATGCCAGTTTGTATTGGCTAAATGTCGTATTTAGTTTCTTTTTATTTTTATTAATCGTATTCTTAAGTCCTTATATTGCCCATTTTTATAATGAGCCTGAATTGGACAACCTTATTCCAATCACAGGGCTAGCCATTATTTTTTCTGCCTCTGGTCGCCAGTATAAAACAATTCTACAAAAACATCTAGAATTTAAAAAAATAGCGATAATCGAAATTATCTCGGTAATTGTCGCCTTAATTTTGGCAATTATAATGGCTATGAGAGGGTTTGGGGTTTATGCCTTAGTATATTCTGCGTTAACTCAATATGCCATAGCAAATGTAGTATATTTCATATTAGGCAATTATTTTCAAAGACTTTTACTCCATTTTAATTACATGGAAACCAAACCATTTTTAAAGATTGGCTTATATCAAGTAGGGGGTCAGGTTGTCAATTATTTTAATAGAGACCTGGATGTTCTGATTATCGGCAAATTCTTTGGTTCAGAATTATTAGGTGCTTATAGCTTAGCCAAACAGCTTGTGTTCCGTCCAGCACAGGTGCTGAACCCCATTTTTACAAGAGTTGCGAGCCCAATATTAGCTAAATTTCAATCCAATGTTTTGATTCTAAAAAAGAATTATTTCAAACTTCTTAATCTTATTATTTCCGTGAATATTCCAATATATTTGTCTGTTATTGTATTTACCCCTTGGATCATTTCAATACTATACGGACCTAATTTTGTTGGAATTATAACCTTAGTGCGAATTCTTTCGTTCTACATGCTGTTTAGAGCTATTGGAAATCCAATTGGTAGTTTGGTTATTGCCACTGGAAGAACAGATTTAGAATTTTATTGGAATTTAATTACCTTAATCGTAATGCCAATTAGTGTTGTAATTGGAGCTCAATTTTCGTTGGAAGGCGTTGCAATTTCCTTGACCATCGCGATGTGTATTATGCTGTTTCCGAGTTGGTTATTCCTGGTAAACAAATTGTTAGGGGCGACATTTAAAGAATATCTAATGGCATTAATTCCCAAATGGAAATTTGATGATTTGAAAAAATAGGGTATTGTATTATTGTTAAACTCATTTTTATAATTTTAAATATTTCAGGAAAAAAAGTAAATAAAGAATAGGGAATTTTCGGGTTGTAAATTCATATAATAGAGAGGCAAATAGTGCCTCACCACTTAACTTAGGTTACTTTAGAAAACTCCGTTGAACACCCAACAATGGAAAAATAAACAAGCTATTTGAATTAGGTTATGTTACTAAAGAAATATAAAGTCTAACTAGCAATTGCAGTGTACAAATTTTTCAACATTCTATTAATAATACTCTTCCTCCTTCAAGGGACCAGAGCCTATAACGGTTTGGTATTTGGACTATTCCTTGTTCTCATTACAGGTGTATTTTTATTCAAAAAAAGAACAATAATATTACCAAAATACTATTTGTGTGCTGTGTTAATTTATAGCTTCTATCTTGTATGGGGATTGTTGAATTTTCATCAAAATCCACTTATAGATATTAAATTTCAGTTGTTTTCATTCCTGTTTTTCTTACTACTACTCAACTTGAAGTTTAATTTGTTAAAGATTCTGTTTTCAATTAATGCCTTGGTATTCAGTATCTATATCTTATTATATATGAACATTCTGCCTAACTTATGGCATGAAAGCACCATCGGAGTTGGCGGTCGTATACATGGACCATCCATAATTGCTATTAATCTTATTCTGTTTTATTATCTCTTAGCAGCAAAGCCTTTTGATAAAAGATTGGTGATAGCGGCCATAATGGGGCTTATTAGCATCGCCTTAACGACAAATTTCATGAATTTGGCTGTGTTTACAATATTGATTTTATTATTGGTAATTAAATTTGAGAAATTATTAAAACCCGTATATGTAATTGGCCTTGTCTTGGTTTTATTGGGTGGCATTTGGTACTTAAATTCTCCGTTTGTGCCAGAATTGGTGTCCGCAAAAATGAAGTACATATATAAGCCTTGGGAATATGGTAGTTTAAGGACTAGACTTGAAGATTTTAATAAAGCCATCCTTAGTGAAAACTTCACTACTTTTAATAAGATAATTGGGAAGGGCTTTGGGGCTTCCACCACTATTTACAGGGAAAATAAAATCGCCCCAAGTTTAAGTGGAACCTTTAATTTTCAAGAGATAGATAATGGTTTTTATTATCTGTACCATCGGGGTGGGTGGTCGTTATTGCTGCTTTTCATTTTATCTCATTTGTATTTATTGCTACGGATAAATAGTGCAAAGACTAAATTGGGTTTTGTTGCTCTTGTATTCATAACAAACATTTTGTCCATACATTACTTCAATTATTTCTTCTTTTTGCTAATACCGTTTTTTATTTTTTACAGAGACCGTATTTTGGAAGATTATAAAGCCTATAGTCTATGAATATCCTATACGTAGTTCCCAATATAAAGAAAGTTTCTGGGGGTCCCAGAACAAGAGTGACTTTGTTTAAGGAGGTTTTCAAGAAACAAGGAGGCAGGGTTATCGAAAAAGGAAACAAGCTATCTAGCAGTTTAATGCCTAGGAAAATAAATTTGGTCTATGTGGAGTCTGCGACCAATAGGATTAGTATTATTGATGTCATTTGTTTAATTTTTTTAAGATTATATTCCAAACAAATCATTGTTTTCATTAGGGATGCCTATATTGAACTTTTTCCCGAGGAATATATGTCATTACGAGGGAAAATAACACTGGTTTTCAATAAATTAAGCAACTTTTTTTTAATCTATGTTTCATCCTCAATAGCATTTCCTACCCAAGAAATGGGAATGGTTTTTTTTAAGAAAAATAGATTTTACCCTAAAAGAAACTATACAGATTTACCCCCAGGTGCTCTAATGGAACCAGAAAAAAGAGCTTTGCCCGATTTCTCACGTAAAATAGGGATTATGTATCTAGGAAGTACTCAATATCAGAATTCAGGTTTTAATAAATTTATCAAGTTTGCTGAAGTGTATAGTTCCAAGTATAATTTTTATGTGCTCTCGGGAGATAAAGGTCTAGATTCCTTACTGTCAACAACGTCTATCTATTATACTAAACTCCATCGGAAGGATATCATTAGCTTTATTCATCAGAAAAATATAGCCTTTGCATTGCACACCAGGCCAAGAAATAACTATGATGATATTACGATTCCAATTAAGGTGTTAGATTTTATTAGTTTACAAATTCCATTCTTTAGTGAACGCCACACACCTATAACCAAACTATTACCTGCCGATTATGACCTTTTTGCGTCATTTGATGACTTAGATGGTATACACAATAAAATTCAATCGATCCAAATAGAGAATTATAGGGTGTATTTAGATATGCTTTATCAAGTTTCTATGAACAATACTTATGATAAAAGGTATCAAAAATTACTTGCTCAATAAATCTTGGCAAACCGTATTCTTCGAATTTAGTACCTATCTGTTTGTAGGTACATTGCCCCTGTTACTTAAGGTCAATACTATTGCTTTATGGGGTTTTATAACCGGGTCCATCCTTCTTTCCTATAAAAACAAGGATTGGAATATTGCTTTACGTAATAATAAATGGACATTGTGGGCAGTAGCACTCCTTTGGGGGCTATACATTCTTGGAGTCTTTTTATCTCAAGACCTTAGTAGGGTATTAAAAGATATTGGTAGAACCTTGCCCTTGGTTCTCGTCCCTCTTTTTGTTTTGACACGTCACAAAGAGGATTTTAATCTCTTCAAAATATTCACTTCCTTGGGGATAGGTCTATTCTTGGGAATGCTAATTTGCTGGTATCATATACTTTTATCCATCTTATCTAAGGAAAAGCCCTTGGAACAGGCTAAGTATTTCTTTGAATGGATTTATACGGATTGGAATTTGGTTGAACCCTTAAATGGACACCCTAGCTATTTTGCTCAACTGATTGTTCTTTTTCTGGTTACAGTAATTGTTAACGAGAACTTTAAAAGTTTAAGGAGAAATAAAATCCATTTTCTGTTTTTACTGTTTCCGTTTTTTCTTTTTCTAATTGAAACAAGTTCGAGAATTGCCATCATTTCTTTAGTTTCGATTCTGCTCATTCACAGCATCAATAAACTTCGATTCAAAGGGGTGCTATTAATGATGATGTTTTTGTTCGTAATAATTTTATTTTCAGTCAAATTCAATTATTTAGGCTCCAAGTTCACTAAAATAATTGATAGGAATGGTGAAATAAAAGTGGAACGCTATCATCGTTGGAAGGAAATTCTTAAAGTTTTTAATCAGGAGGATCGTTGGGCTTTAGGTGTAGGGTCTGGCGATGCCCGTCTTTTATATCGGAAAGCCTATGAAAATGGAAACTTTCAATTAGCTTTTGAAAACAACTATAATGCGCATAATCAATATTTAGAATTCTTGGTGTCTAATGGACTGTTTGGTTTAATTGTATATTTGTTTATTTTAGGCTTGTTTGCATACCAAACAAAATTAAACAAGGAAGCGTTAAGTTTCTTTATTATCATTCTTTTATTTTCAATAAGTGAAAGCTTTTTTGGAAGGAGTCAAGGAGTGCTTATTTTTTCCTTTTTCTACTCATTTTTATTGCTATACTATAATTCCAAAACGCAAAATGCCAGGTAAAACTAAGATATTTCTAATCTCAAACATGTATCCTTCCCAAAATAATGTTAGATACGGAATTTTTGTTAAAAATTTCGAGAATGCGCTTCGAGATGACTTTTTAATCAGAAAAATCGTTTTAACAAAAAAGGATAGCGTCCTAAAGAAAGCCGTAGGCTATTTTATTCTATATCTTAAAATTTTAGCTTTACTTTTCTCCGTTAAAAGGACTGATATTGTATATGTTCATTTTCCTTTGCATGTGGCACCAGCATTAACAGTACTATTTTTAAAACATAAAAATATAGTTCTTAATTTTCATGGGAGTGACCTAGTCTTTAATTCCTTCTTCACTAAATTTCTTTCCTATTTTATGGTGCCTCTATTGCATAAATCGCACCTTGTAGTACCTTCAAAATATTATAAAGAAAAATTTGTCAATGATTTTGATATATCAGATTCTAAAGTTATACTATATCCTTCAGGAGGAATAAACAGGGAAATATTCACTCCACGGAAAAAGATGAATAATGATAGGTTTACGGTGGGTTTTGTTTCCAACTTTAAAACTGAAAAAGGGTGGAAGGTATTTTTAAGTGCAATAAAAATCATTAAAGAAAAGGGATTCATAAGTAATCTGGAGGTGATAATGGTTGGGGACGGTCCGGATAAATTTAAAATTGATAGAATGATAGATTCTTTGAAATTAGATGTCCAATTGTTTACCAACCAAACCCAAAGTCAATTAGCGAGGATTTATAATAACATGAACGTTTTTGTTTTCCCAACTTTTAGAGAAAGCTTGGGGTTGGTAGGTCTCGAGGCTATGGCTTGCGGAATACCTGTAATAGCGAGTAATACTGATGGCCCGAAAGAATATATCAAAGAGTTAAAAAACGGTTTGTTGTTTGAGAAACAAAACGTGAATGACCTTGTAGAAAAAATACGAATCTACTATGAATTACCACAACAGAAAAAGATAGAAATGGCCTTCAACTGTGAGAATACAGCAAGTATATACGATAGTGTTAAAGTTAAAACTGCACTGATTGATTTTTTACATCAATATAATAATAATGAACAAAATCAACATTCTTAACACTTCTATTCACAACCTTACTATGCAAGAAACTTTGCAGATTGTAGGCAACACTATTTCGGAAGGAAAACAATTGCACCATGTAGTGGTTAATGCTGGGAAGATTGTAGCAATGCAAAAGGATCTTCAGCTTCGTCAAAGCGTTAATGAGAGTGATTTAATCAATGCTGACGGCCAAGCAGTGGTATGGGCTTCAAAAGTCTTAGGAAAGCCCCTAAAAGAGCGTGTAGCAGGCATAGACCTTATGACCAGTCTTGTTGAATTGGCACATGATAAAAATTATAAGGTGTTTTTCTTTGGAGCTCAGGAAGAAGTAGTGAAAAAAGTAGTAGATATTTATTCGGATCAATATTCACCAAATATCATTGCTGGTTATAGGAATGGGTATTTTAGTAAGGAGGAGGAACAAGTCATAGCAAAAGAAATTAGCGAAAGTGGGGCCCACATTTTATTTGTAGCTATAAGTTCTCCTACCAAAGAAAATTTTCTTTATGAAAATAAAGCCTTGCTGCAAAAGGTGAATTTTGTTATGGGAGTAGGCGGGAGTTTTGATGTGGTAGCAGGCAAAGTAAAACGAGCTCCCGTATGGATGCAAAGGGTAGGGCTGGAATGGTTTTATAGGTTTGCACAAGAGCCAAAACGCATGTGGAAACGCTATTTAGTAGGTAATAGCAAGTTTATATATTTGGTCATCAGGGAAGCAGTTAGTAAGCCATAAATAATACTATACAAGGTTCTATTAAATTGGTATACTAGTAATTATTAGAAACCATTAAGTTAATTAATTTTAAAATCTATCTTTGTGGCCTGTTGACCATTAAACTTAAGGGCAGAATGCCATTTTTATTCAAAAGATACCGTTATTCCGGCCTCATTACCCCCATATCTTATATAGTAGATTTATTGGTGATCAACCTTTTTGCGTATTTTTTGCCCATTAATTTTCAATATCCCATACTTTTCCACTCCTACCTTACCCTAGCGTGGATAATTTTATCGGTGAAAAACAATTTTTATGGGGTTTACAGGTACACCAAAGTCACCAATATTCTAAAGCTACTGTTTAACCAGTTTGTCTTCTTCTTTTTAATCTTATACGCTTTTATTGGCTTTTTTAAGCAACCCAATATGAGCCGTTTGGCATTAGGAGAATACTTTATTTTTACAGCCATTGCCATTTTTAGTATTAAGTTCTTGAACTACGTCCTTTTAATGAAATACCGTGAAAAGGTGAAAGGGAATATGCGAAACGTAGTGGTAATCGGGAAAAATAAAAAGACGGATCAACTCATCGATGTGTTCAAGGAGCGCAGGGAATTTGGGTACCATTTTATGAAGCAATTTTCTCCTTCGGAAACCAGCTTTAATATCCACGATACTTTTGTCTATATCGTAGAAAATAATGTGGATGAGATCTATTGCTCTGTCTCCGAGCTTAAAAATAGCCAGTTAACGAAATTCATCAACTTTGCTGACAATAACCTGAAAACTCTCAAGTTTATTCCAGACAATAAGAATATATTCTCCAAGAAACTCACCTTTGAGTATTACGATTATATTCCCATTCTATCGCTGCGCGATATCCCGCTTCACAATCCGTTGAATTCGGCCCTTAAAAGAGCTTTCGACATTGTTTTCTCGTTGTTCGTGATTGTCTTCATCCTTTCTTGGTTGGCGCCGTTAATCGCCCTGATAATACGATTAGAGAGTAAAGGCCCCATATACTTTAGACAAAAACGCTCTGGTATAGACAATAAGGACTTCTATTGCTATAAATTCCGGTCCATGGCACCCAATGAGAATGCGGACAGCCAAATGGCTTCAAAAAACGATATGCGGATCACCAAGGTGGGTAGATTCTTAAGAAAGACCAGCATTGATGAACTCCCACAATTCTACAACGTGCTCTTTGGAAACATGTCTGTGGTAGGCCCCAGGCCACACATGGTAAAGCATACCAATGATTTTGCCACTAGGGTAGATAAGTATATGCTGCGGCATTTTGTAAAGCCTGGGATTACCGGATTGGCACAGGTAAAGGGTTATAGGGGGGAAATTGAAACGGATAACGATATTTTGAATAGAACCCGATTCGATATTTTTTATATAGAGAACTGGTCCCTATTTTTGGATATTAAGATTATTCTGCAAACTGTTATCAATGCGGTGTCGGGAGAGGAGAAAGCATATTAAAGAGAAAAGAATAAAGACATTAGCCAATTTTAATCCATTGCTACGATTTTTTTTTTTGAAGGTCAGCATGCTCCAGTATGTTCAAATAAAGAAGTAAGAGAAGAGAATAGTCAAATTTCCAAATTGTTACATTTAAAATTAAGAAAAGATAACAGTAGCCAGTTGGCAATATCTAGAAGCCAAATGTTAGAAGTAAATTTAGATTAAGGCTACATTTCCAAATTGGCTCATTTCCAAATTATCAAATTGATCAATTGTTCCCTTAAACCTGCAACCCCAATACTTTTCAATATAATTCTAATTTCAGTTGCTTTCGCACTAATACCTCACCCAAACCTCATCACCCTTCACCCCTCAATATTGGTTATTAAACCATAAATATTTCCTAAACTGAAAAATCCGTTTAATTTTGGATGGTACTATCCTCTCAAAAATATTAAATGATGGAATGAGCCAACCTAAACAATTATTGGCGGAATCGAAGTTTCATGAACTCCTATAAAAAACAATTAATAGACAGGTGAATAATTACATCTGACAAATAAATAGCAATAGATGAAAAAAGTTCTGGTTACGGGTGCTGCAGGTTTTTTGGGATCTCACCTTTGCGATAGATTGATTAAAGAAGGCTTCTATGTGATTGCCATGGATAACCTAATTACCGGTGATCTTAAGAATATTGAACATCTCTTTAAGTTGGAGCAGTTTGAGTTTCAACACCACGATGTTACCAAATTTGTACATGTCCCAGGGAAATTGGATTATATCATGCATTTTGCCTCTCCCGCCAGTCCCATCGATTATCTAAAAATTCCCATTCAGACCCTTAAAGTAGGTGCCTTAGGAACCCACAACCTATTGGGCCTGGCCAAGGAGAAGAATGCACGAATACTTATCGCTTCCACTTCCGAGATTTACGGTGATCCCTTGGTGCACCCGCAAACGGAAGAATATTACGGGAATGTGAATACTATTGGTCCCCGAGGTGTTTATGACGAGGCCAAACGCTTCCAAGAATCCATTACCATGGCCTATCACCGGTTTCACGGGGTTGAGACACGGATAGTGCGAATCTTTAATACCTATGGCCCTAGAATGCGTCTGAACGACGGACGGGTAATCCCCGCTTTTATGGGTCAGGCTTTACGGGGGGAAGACCTCACCGTTTTTGGGGATGGATCGCAAACCCGCTCTTTCTGCTTTGTGGATGATGAGATTGAAGGGATCTATAGGCTGTTGATGAGCGATTATACCGGTCCGGTGAATATTGGGAATCCGCACGAAATTACCATCAAGGAATTTGCCGAGGAGATCATTAAACTAACGGGAACCGACCAAAAGATAATCTATAAACCCCTCCCTCAGGACGACCCTATGCAGCGTCAACCCGATATCTCCAAAGCCAAAGAAATTTTGGGATGGGAACCCAAAGTCAGTAGGGAAGAAGGCATGAAAAAAACCTGGGACTATTTTAAAACCCTCACCGACGAAGAACTCAGAAAAACGGAACACCGCGATTTCTCCGATCGCAATAGGAAGTGAGGTTCAGTGTGCAGTGTACAGTAATCGGTAATCAGTAAACAGTTCGCAGTTGCAGTGGCCAGTCGTTGGCGGTAAATAGTTAATGTTTATCAAGTCATATACATAAAAACCGTATAATTCTGATCAAGTAAGTTCAATTGTCAGCTACCTTGAAATGGTGAATTTTTGATATGAAATAGTGGTACACTCTTCATTTGAAATAAACAAATAGCTGAATATCAACTGACGAACCAAGCAGTCGAGGATCTATCAAAGGTTTGGGATTATACATTTAAAGTTTGGTCGGAAAATCAAGCCGACAAATATTACGATGAACTAATCTCCAACTGTCAAGAAATTGCGAAAAACCCGAATTTAGGAAAAATCTACGAAGGAATTTCAAAGCAACTGCTAGGCATGAAAGTAAATAGACACGTAATATTTTACAGGACTGTGAATGAGAATTTTGTTGAGATAACGAGAATTTTTCCTCCACAACTTTTTGTATTGAGCCTATATAATACGAATAAATCCGATTATGTGTTTGTTTTCTAACATTCAATTGCTACATTTACACTAGTTAATCGGAAATTATCCGATTATCATATACGATATTTGCAATATGGATTTTAAACATTTAGAGCCCGGAATATTTCAAAGATTTAATGGAGAAAATTAAATTTGAGAAGACTTGATCCTAGAAATTGACCAATCCTTTCGCCTATCGAACTCGTTTAACTTTTTAACTTGATAACAGGATAAGCCAGTAGCCAAATCCAATCCATTGCTACGATATTTATTTTGAGGGGTCAATATGCTCCAGTATATCCACGAATCAGGGGATTGAATTTGGCTGATATTCGTTAAGCGGAGCGGAAATCCTAATTAAATTGGAAAGTGCCTCTATGTATAAAGCTTAACTAAGGAACATGAACTTGGATCGCTTTTAAAACGCCATACATCGCTTCTAACACCTATATCCCCATAACTTCTTAACAAGATAACCTCATAACAATAAAAGTGTAATAAGAGTAGGCTGCGGTTAGTGATTGGTAAGTAGTTCGCAGTTGCTATCTCTAAATCGAGTACTCTGCCTAGAATGGCACAAAACGAACCGAAATACTCCAATGTGACTCCAAGCTCCACACTTCATAACCGCGTAACTCCATAACATCATAACTCCATAACCGAACACAACAAGGGTCTAATTCAATTTTTCCCTCCAAGTAGGTGCAATTTCCATTGCAAACCGTATTTTTGGAGAAATTTTTGAAACATGAATATCCTTATCCTCGGTGCTGGGGGCCGTGAACATACCTTGGCCTGGAAATTAAAGCAAAGTCCAAAACTCAATCAACTTTTTGTAGCACCCGGAAATGCAGGGACCGCTGCCATAGCCACTAATATACCGATTGGTGTAAGTGATTTTGCGGCAATCAAGGAATCCGTGCTTGCAGAGAAAATCGATATGGTAATCGTAGGACCCGAAGATCCGTTGGTAAAAGGGGTGCACGATTTTTTCCTAGCTGATGAAGACTTAAAAGATATTCCGGTAATCGGACCGCAAAAAGAGGCCGCTACCCTGGAAGGGAGCAAGCAATTTGCCAAGGAGTTTATGATGCGTCACCAGATTCCTACCGCAGCCTATGAAAGTTTTACCGCCGATACCTTGGAAAAAGGATATGCCTTTTTGGAAACCCTTACGCCTCCTTATGTATTGAAGGCCGATGGCTTGGCAGCAGGGAAAGGGGTGTTGATATTGAACGAACTTCAAGAGGCCAAGGACGAGCTAAAAACTATGCTGGTGGATGCCAAGTTTGGCAATGCCAGTACCACCGTGGTTATTGAAGAATTTTTAGACGGAATTGAGCTTAGCTGTTTTGTTCTTACTGACGGAAACAACTTTAAGGTTCTGCCCACGGCAAAAGACTATAAAAGGATCGGGGAAGGCGACACTGGATTGAATACAGGCGGCATGGGGGCCATTTCCCCCGTTCCCTTTGCAGATAACGACTTCATGAGTAAAGTGCTAGAGCGAATCGTTAAACCTACCGTAGAAGGCTTTAAAAAGGATAATTTACCCTACAAGGGATTTGTGTTTATCGGATTGATTAAGGTTGGGGACGATCCTAAGGTGATTGAATACAATGTTAGAATGGGCGATCCGGAGACGGAAGTGGTAATCCCAAGAGTTAAGAACGACCTGGTGGAAGTATTTCAGGCCGTTGCTGAGGGAACCTTAGACCGTATCGACTTGGAAATAGACGAGCGAGCAGCTACCACGGTGATGGCCGTATCTGGCGGCTACCCGGAAGCCTATGCCAAAGGCAAAGAGATTACAGGGTTTGACGCTGTGAACGATGCAGTGGTATTCCATGCCGGTACCGAATTAAAGGACGGGAAGGTGCTTACCAATGGCGGAAGGGTACTAGCCGTTACTGCCTATGGGTCCGACTTTAAGGAAGCCCTGAAAAAGTCCTATGAGAATATGGAAAAACTTCAGTTCGATAAAATGTACTACCGTAAAGATCTTGGGTTTGATTTGTAGTATTAAGTAGTTAGTAGTTAGTATTGAGATGTGAGTAGTGAGAGGAGTTTTACAGTGAACAATTAGCAATTAACAATGGCGGGGCGACCTCAGTAATCGGTGATCAGTGGCCAGTCGCAGTAGGAGACATCTAATTATTGCTCAAAAACAGCTTAATTCTGATCCATTAGGTTCTATTGTCAACGACCTTAAAATAGACTTGCTCACGAATCAGGG
>NZ_VVIN01000050.1:0-27778 GCF_008711145.1 Arenibacter lacus | reverse complement strand
GAAAATCCGATAATACCAATGTTTTCCGGATCAATATTCCATGCGGTTGCCTTGGAACGCACCAATCGCATAGCGCGTTGCGCATCTTGTAAGGGTACATTATGTTTATCGGTGGCCCATAGAGTGTTTGGAAGGCGATATTTGACTACTATACCAGCAATGCCTTTGGAATTTAAAAGCTTGGCAAAATCGGTTCCTTCCCAATCATAAGCCAAAATCCCATAACCGCCACCAGGGAATATGAGTACCGCCTGTCCTGTAGCAATTTTTTTTGCGGGAAGGTATACTTCTATGGTTGGCGTCTGTACTTTGGAGATTCTTATGATATCCTCCTTAATAATTTCTTCGGTAATATCAGTTGCTATGGCATTTGGAATAGTTTTCGGCCATAGCGGTAGAACGGTGTTTTGGGCAAAGTTGGTCATGGTACATAAATATGCTATAAAGAAAAATAATGCTTTCATTAGGTAGCGTATAGGTTGGTAGTTTTAAAGATAGAAAATTAGGAGAAGGGAATACCTATGAATATAGGTTTAAATGATCATGGTTTTTGTGATTGGATCGTTGGGATAATAGAAATGTTATACAGGAGTTCATTATTTCTATCAATTATAAAAGTAAAATAATTGGATATGAAAATAGAACTTAAGACGCCACTTAATACTGCTATTCCATCTCAATAATTGCTAAGCTTAAGATTAAAAATTCCTGGACTAATCCAACTTGTTTGTATAGTATCGTTTTGGAAGAAAAGGGTGATGAAAGCAAATGATTTAAAAGTGAAAATGGCGAAATAAAAAGGTGAATTCCGCCATTTTCCTATCTAGTTTCTTGTTGTTAAACAAACTACTCAGTCGGAATTGTTGGCTAAGTGCCTCATTTTGAAGGACTGTTTGTTAAATAGTGATTTCGTTTTAGGACCTTATGGTCTAATCGCTATTTTTTGGCCAGGTTTCATTGAGAGGATCATAACATCGCCTTCCCATTGTATTTCCATCTTGGGTTCCGTAGTAATTTGTTGTGTGGAAAAAGGATTTTTTAACCGGAATACCCCTCCTTTTTCAGAAACAACGGACACCCATTTTACATTTCCAGATTTCAGTTTGGAGGATACCAAAAAGGCACCTTCCGCACGTAATTTGGAAAATTCCGCGTCCTTCCAATTTTTGGGAATGGCCGGGAAAATATGGACAGTTCCCGTATGGCTCTGTATCAACATTTCCTGTAATCCGGCAGCAAAAGCAAAGTTGCCTTCTAGGGTGAATGGTCGGTAGATTAAATTGGATTTACCGGTCCCGGATTGATCGCCGTTTACATGAAAACTATTGGGAAGGACAAAAGCAGTGGCAAAATCTCTCAAGGCCTTTGCCGCACCTTCTCCATCCAAGGCCCTAGCTTTTAAGTTGGCCAGCCAACTAAAAGAATATCCCACCCATTGACTTGTTCCTACTTGATCTAAATTTTCAATGGTCTTCCTTATTATTTCTTTATCCTCTTCTCCGTTGGAAACGTCTATAAGACCAAGGGGGTGAATCGCCATTAGATGCGATAAATGACGGTGCGATTCTTGGTAGGGCAAACTGGGCGCCACCATAAGGCCTTGCTCATCTAAGGCAAAATCTGGCCACTCCTCTAGTGAGGCCTTCCATCGGTTGGCTTCCTCCGTTAATCCCAACTCTTGGGCCAATTCAGCGGCATGGGTATAGGTCCATCTCACTAGAGAAAGGTCAAAATTGGTGATGTCGTTAAACCAAGCCTCGCGGGTATTGTTTCGGATTTCTGGACTAGAACTCAAAGGAAGTTTTCTTTTGCCGTTTTCATCCAATTCGGATAATTCGTCAAGATGTATTGCAACGTCCCTGATCCAAGGATATGCTTCCTCTTTTAGGAAATCGCGGTCCATGGAATAACGCCAATGCAAATAAAAATGCTGCCCCAACCAGGCCCCTACGGTAGGTCCGAAGGAATACTGAATCCAACCTCCCATAGGTTCTCCCGTTAAGGTGGTTACCCCAGGTACGTTTAAGCCATTGGTGCCATAAAACTCTTTGGTGTATTTTTTGAATGTTGCCTTGTAGGTGGTCATCCAATCCAAAAATCCCTTTTGCAGGTCTAGTTGATTCCCAGTATAAGCAGGCCAATAACTTAATTGGGTATTTAAATCGTGATGGAAATCGCCCTTCCACGGGGGTAGCTTCCCATGGTCTGCCGTCCACACACTTTGTAGTGAAATAGGAGGCGCATCTTGCCTTGCCGCCGATCCAAATTTGTATAGCTCCATATACCATTGGTTCTGTAGGATGGGGTCTGGCACCTTGATAGCGGATTGTTTCCAGAAATTGTGCCACCATTTAGTGTGACTTGCCATAGCGGAGTCAATTCCTGTTGTAAGGCTGTTGGCGACTATTTGGGTTGCGGTTTCCGTAGTGTCCCCCTCATTTTGTTTGGTGCTCATGCTCCAGCTCCCCTTTAGATGGGTAGGACTCGGTTGCCATTGGGTGTGTACCTGAAACCTAAAGTCTTCCCAACCCTGCTGGTCATAAGTGATGGTATACCCTTTTTGTGTAACCCTGCCACCATCGTAATCTAACCTGCGTAAGTCTTGTCCCGTTACCGGATCCTCCGTTCCTGCCTGTTGTAAGGATACATAAGGTGGGGGAATAATGGTGGGGTCTAAATCACTGTTGATGTTCTCAAATGAATACCAACCTACGGGTTCTGTAGCATGTACAAAAGTCTTTAGGACCGCTCCATTCTTCCATTTAACCTCACAGATGGCGGTAGCTAAGTTCAATTTTACATATGCTACCTCACCCAAGCCACTAATATCGAACTCTAGGGAACCCCCTGGAATTTTGGAGGGTGCCGGTAGTAGATCGTAAGGCTCGTCATAACGTTCTTGTACCTTGTGATAGGTATTGTTTTCCCACTGTTGTTTTACCCAATCGAAGCCATAATCCTTAAAGTTGAGATTTTCCATGGGACGCAAATCCCATAGGTCCGAACGGTCTAACGAAAAGCGAAGTTTTCCATTTTTTTCCCATATCAAAGCTCCTACGGTAGCATTTCCTAAGGGAATGGCCTCGTCCCAAGAAGTGGCTAATTGGTTAAACTTAAGTTCGTATTGTGGAATATGATCCAGTTTTATATGCTTTTCCTTCTTCTTGCAACTAACAAGTAAGCATAAGATAAGTAGGGAACATAGTATTTTGTGATTCATTGGGATTGGTTTGCAAACTGTGATTGCCCGGGTTATATAAGGTTTATAATTGAATTTTACAGCTTAACACTTTGATTATTAAAGCGCCCAAGATACCTAACCTGAAGGAAAAGAGCAACCCTCGGAAAAACTAAGTTTATTTTTTTAAGTGAGAAGGAGATTTTTTATGGTAGTGGGGTGTTGCCAAGCTAATGGTGTGGGTAATAGGTAGGGAATTGAGAGGCTTTTGTAGGAGGGAAATAAAGAAATCCGGATGCCCCAATGGGGTTCCGGATTTCTTAAACTAACTCAATAAAATTATGGCACTTATGAGCAGGTGCCATTGTTTGTTCACAAAACTCAATTGTAAATTCTTAATTTAACCTTTATGCAATTTAGAACTAAAGAAAGGATTACACTACCACTATTGGGGCTTATTATGGTATTTTTTTGCATCAAACAATTGTTTTAGGCAAAATTGGTATATGCAAGGATGTTGCTGTGTTAGATCCTATAAATTTGCCTAATAGTTTTAAAGTGTTCAATACCTTTCAAATCCCTTCCATTTTACAATTAATCTCGTTTAATTCATCGGATTTAAATACTGATTCAAAATCACTGCTTTGTTTTTCTTTAACCGAATTTCTGTAGTTTGTCCTTGGTAAGTTACCTTTTTTGTTTGGTCTTGGGCTGACTGGATCCTCACTTGGGATAAGGTGCCATTCTTCCATACTAAATCAACTTGAATTCCGCCTCTTGCCTTTAAGCCAGTAATTTTTCCAGTAGGCCAAGCTTTTGGAAGCGCAGGCAATAGTTGAATTTCTCCGGAATGGGATTGCAAAAGCATCTCTGCCATTCCTGAGGTTGCTCCCATATTGCCGTCTAATTGAAAGGGTGGATGAGTGGATAGGAGATTGGTGTAGACTCCACCACCGTCCATCATATTCACCCCATCCTCATGGACCAATTGCATGCCTCTCCTCAAGAGTTTATAGGCGCGGTCTCCGTCCAATAAACGGGCCCAAAAATTAATTTTCCATCCTATGGACCATCCGGTGCCATCATCGCCCCTAGCATTTAGGGAAACTCTGGCGGCATCCAATAATTTAGGGGTTTGTATAGAATTAATCTGGTCTCCAGGGTACAGCGCATATAAATGGGAAACATGACGATGTTTGTTATTAGGGTCGTCTACATCTTCCTTCCATTCCTGTAACTGCCCCCAATTTCCAATTCTTAGCGGTAATAGCTGCGCTTTTGCCTTGATCAATTTTTCACTAAATTCCTTGTCTTCCCCTAAAACCTCGGTGGCGCTAATGCAATTGGAGAAAATATCCCAAGCAATTTGAATATCCATATAGGCCCCTGTGGAAATACCTCCGTGTTCGGGAGAATAGGAAGGAGAGGATACCAAGTACCCCTCTTCGTCCTTGGTAAGGTAATCTAACCAGAATAGGGCAGCCTCTTTCATAATGGGATATCCTTTTTCCCTTAGGTAATCCACATCCCCTGAAAATTTATAATGGTCCCATACGTGCCTTCCGTACCATGCAGCTCCCCCTGGGAAAAAGCCCCAAGGAAAATCCCATCCCGGAGCGGTGAATCCAAAGGGGTTGTTCATAGTATTGACAATCCACCCCCGCGTATTGAAGAAATCCTTGGCCGACTTACGTCCTGGGGCTCTCAGCTTGTCTATATAATCTATTAGTGGCTCATGGGTTTCCGATAAGTTGGTGATTTCTGCTGGCCAGTAAATCATTTGAATGTTGATATTGGCATGGTAATCACTGGCCCAAGGCGGATTCGTCATATTATTCCACTTTCCTTGGAGATTGGCAGGCATGCTGCCAGGCCTGGAACTACTGATAAGCAGATAACGTCCGTATTGAAAATAAAGGGTTTCCAATTGTGGGTCCTCGTTTCCGGCAGCGTATGCTTGTAGCCTTTTGTCTGTTGGAATATGGGCTTGGTCCGCGGATTCCAATTTAAAATGGACCCTAGAAAATAAGCGGGTGTAATCCGCAATGTGTTCGGATATAAGCTGGTTGTAGCTTTTTTGTTTTAAAGCATTGATTGTCTTTTTGTTTAAAGCCTTGTAATCCCGTCCCGTGTAATGAGGGTATTCGTTTTTATAATCCGTTGCTGCGGTTAGATAAAGGATCACTTCCTTGGCAGCGGTTATCAATAATTCCCCATCCTTAAAGGTAAGCTTGCCACCATCGGTATCTATTAACATCCTGCTTTCCATTTTCATCCCATTGTTTTCCAGGCTGCCAGACATGATTAGTTGGTTCCCTTGTAGTACGGTGGTAGTATTTTTATGGACGGTGGTTTTCTTAATAACGTAGTCAATTCCCTCCGGACTGTTATTTTCATATTTGAAAACGAGGGTCCTGCTGGGGTAATTGGCAAAGTAGGTACGCTTATGGGCGATACCATTTTCGGAATATTGAACGGTCGCAAGGGCTTTGGAAATATCTAGAGTTCTGGTATAATTGCTGGGTTGTCCTTTGTGCTCTGGCCTTACGAAGACATCCCCAAAGGGCTGGTAGGAGCCATAACCTATCCATCCTGTCTGTTCATTAGTCCCTTTAATGATGCCCGTTAGTTCTTTATTAGCTAATTGATGGGCTTCGTTATACTTGCCTTCCTGAAGTAATCTTCTAACCTCTGGCAGGTGTTTATGTGCGTTTTCGCGGTTTCCTCCGTTGTATTGTTCCCATTCTCCCTTACCGCCAGCCCATAGGGTTTCTTCATTAAATTGGATATGCTCCTCTTCCACCGCTCCAAAGATCATAGCGCCCATATAGGCGTTGCCAATAGGGAGTGCTTCGGTCATCCACTTTTTTGCTGGCTCTTGGTACCAAAGTTTTAATGCGGTTTCCTCCTGGCTATGGAGGTGAAAACTGGTGAAAAGGACAAGCGCGATTAAGGTGCTGAAATAGCCGTATTTTATAGTGTTCATTGGTCCAAATTTAAAGGAATCCAGGAATTTGGATAATTCCTGGATTCTTTTTGTTTTAAGGTGTTTGTATTTAAATGTTTTATGCCTAGTAGTCAGGATTCTGCACCAATACCCCTTGACTCTTATCTATTTCTGATTGGGGTAAAGGCCAGTTATAAAACCTTTTTTCAAATTTATAGTCCAATACGCCATCAGAAACATTGTTCAAAACCTGTTCAGCTATCCTCCATCTTTTGAGATCATAATAACGAAGACCTTCGAAAGCTAATTCAATTCTACGTTCCTTGCGGATTGTTTCTCTCATTTCTTCTTTTGTTAGACCAATTGGTATGTCTGTCATGCCTACGCGCGCTCTAATCGCATTGATGGCATTATGAACTGATTGGTCTGGGCCAACAAGTTCATTTTGTGCTTCGGCATACATTAATAGCACATCGGCATAGCGTAATAAAACCCAGTCTTGTTGACTTTGGGTCGAGTATCCATAAGGCATTAGACCTGGACTAAGGAATTTCTTGACTCCATATCCTGTTGGTAGTCCATTGGAGGGGTTGTGTATATTACCATCAAAATTAACCTCGCCGGAATATATGGTTTTTTCCAATCTAGGATCCAAGGGGTCAAAAGCATCTACTAAATTTTGTAAAGGACTAATAACTACCCAATCTCCATACCACTGATCCATTGAGGTTGAATTGTCGGGAGCCAAGAACTTAATAGAAAAGACTATTTCAGGATTTCCTTCTTGGGTGCCGTCCTTAAAAACATCTTCAAAGTTTAGGCTTAAGTCATAACCAGCTCCCATTATTTCTAATGCTAAATCTCTAGCTTGGGTCAAAGTTTCAGGATCAGCTGAACCGTTGTCATCATAGGCTGCATATAGGAGCACCCTTAATTTTAGAGCTTGGGCGGACGACTTAACGGCATGTCCTTCATTATCGGCATATAATTCGTTGGAAAGATTGGCGATTGCAGTGTCAAGATCGGCTAAAGTCTGTGCCAAAACCTCGTTTGCCGGAGCTTTGGGTTGCACCTGATTTTCCAAATTTAGCGGTTCTGTTACAATTGGTACTGAACCGTAGTTTGAGTACAATTGGAAATAATAAAACCCGCGAATAAACAGTGCTTCCCCTTCATATTTCCCTTTGGATGAACTGTCAATCTCATCACCTTCAAAGTTGTTAAGTTGATCCAAGAAGATGTTGATGCGGGCAATTCCTCTATAGCTACTGTTGTATACTTCTGAAATATATCCACCAGAAGTGGGAGAAATATTCCCTTGTACTATAGCTTGACTCCCCCAATAATTGTGCTGTCCAAAACCATTATCGGTTAGTACGTCCCAATTGGGGGCACCAAAAGAGAACATGGAATTCTGTAACTCTCCGTAAATTGCCGTAAGGGCCATATCAAAATCTTGTTTGGATTTCCAAAACTCTCCACTGGATAATTTATCCAAGGGGTTTTTATCCAATGCATCTTTTTCGCATCCGCTAAAACCAATGCCCATGATGCCTATTAATATTGCTAAAAAATATCTTTTCATTTTTATATCTTTAAAATTGAACGTTCAGACCAAGAGCGTATATTTTGTTCTGTGGATAGTTTACAAAACGACCACTGTCTCCTCTTTCTGGGTCAAGGCCTGGATACTGGGTAAAGGTCAGTAAGTTGTCCCCAGAAAGATAAATTCTTAGCTTTTTAAGCTTCATGCTTTCTAGTAGGGAGTTTGGTAAATTATATCCTATTGAAATATTCTTTAGCCTTAAGTATGAAGCGTCTTGCAGATAATAACTGGACGTCCTCCTAATTTTATCGGGGGCATTGAATCCCCAATAAATTTTGGGCATGGTAGTAGATGGGTTTTCTTCGGTCCATCTACCTCTCCAATCCGTGGTTGGGGGCGATCCCTGAACAAAAGGAATGGTTCCCCAATCACTAACATAAATATTTCTTCCTTCTACCCCTTGAAAAAATAAGGATAGATCAAAATTCTTCCAATCCGCATTAAAGTTCATTGCGTATTCAAAGTCCGGATATTGTCCGTCCATAAAGGTGCGGTCCTCATCGTTAATAACATTGTCTCCATTCTGATCTTTATATATTAAATCTCCCGGTTGAGTATTGTCATTAAATTGCTTGGGTGCAGCATCAACCTCTGCCTGCGTCTGGAAGATTCCGGTCACTTCTAACATATAAAAAGTATTCCAAGGTCTCCCTTCTTCTTTAATGGTATTTCCCCCAATTTCACGTTCACCAAATTCGGTGAGTTCATTTTTAAACCGATCAAGGGTAAAGCCTGCATTGTAATTAAGGCCCTCAAAAGCACCGGATTTAACACTATTGCGATACTGCAAATTCAGCTCCACTCCAGTGTTTTGCATAGTTCCATTGTTAATCGTTGGAGCATTTAAACCTACAAGTCCGGTAACTTGTGATCCTCTTAGGATATCTGAGGTGGTTTTCCTATACCAGTCTAAGGTGAGGGAAAGGCCATCAAATGCACTCAAATCCAAGCCAATGTCCGTAATCGTAGTAGTTTCCCAAGTAATGTACTGGTTAGATAAGGATGTTTGAGCTGCCCCCGAAGACAAGTTGGCATTGTCAAAGGGATAGTTTCCAGTGAGGGAGAGAATATCCTGATAAGGGTAATTTCCTATATTTTGGTTGCCCAATTCCCCGTATGAGCCACGAATTTTCAGATTACTAAGCCAATTCATCCCTTCTTTTTTCATAAAGGATTCCTCAGATACCCTCCAAGCTCCAGAGATAGATGGAAAGGTTCCCCAGCGGTGATCCTTATGCAATCTAGAGGTTCCATCATATCGCATATTTACCTCTACTAAATACCGACTTTTATAATTATAACCTAAACGGCCGAAGAATGATTGTAAAGCCCATTCATAGACAGAACCGTTGGCATTTTGTACGGCAGGGCTACCAGCATCCAATTCTTTTAAATTGTTACCAGTAAAATCTCGCCTGTAACCACGTAGATATTCATCTCTGTTAGACTCTTCACTGTAACCCACTTGGGCGGTAAGATTGTGTCCCTCACTGATCTCACCCTCATATTTAAGGTAGGTGAAGATATTGGTGAAAATGTTTTGTCCGCTATTTACCTGTAAGCCTCGGCCCCCAACATCTAAGTCTGTTGCAAATTCTCCAGTATGGTAGTTGTAAAGTGGGACGGAAGGTCTCCAGTCTTTCCATTTTTCAAATTCCCCAACTATGGCAGCTTTTGAGTACCAATTTATGGATTTTGTTAAATTAATATCTGCCCAAGCTTGTGCGTTCACAGAGTAGTCTGTGACGGTTCTAAGTACATCGTTTTCTACAATAGCTACTGGATTTTTGTTGTTCGATTCGAAGTCATAAGCTTTATAAGAGTAGCGCCCATCAGGTAGTTTTGGTAAATAGGTAGGTGCTTGTGACATCGTAGACAGAAACAAATCACTGGATCCCTGTCTTGGTCTAGATAAATCCCCTTTTTTCAATGAAATGTTTGTCCCTATCTTAATAAAGTCATTGATTTGAGAGCCTAAATTTAAGCGAGCATTGAATTTTTTATAATTGAATCCTTTCATTACACCAGGCTGATCTACATAGCCTAGCGATAATTTATAATGAGTTTCTTCTTTCCCGCCACTAATTCCGATATTATGGGATTGTACGAAAGCAGGGTTGAACATGATATCAAGCCAATCAGCATTGGGATACTTAACGCGATCAGTGGCATTTCTATAAAGGTCTATTTCAGATTGCGGATAGAGTCCAGTAGTGATACCAGTGTTCGTTCTTGCTTCGTTCCACAGCTCCATATACTCAGCAGAATTGGTTACAACATCAAAGAGTTTTGTAGGGGTGTGAATAGCTGTATTAAGGTTGTATTCAACTTTGAATTCTCCTGACTTTCCAGATTTAGTAGTAACTAATATTACCCCATTTGCCGCCCTGGATCCATAAATTGAGGCAGAGGCTGCATCTTTAAGTACTGAAATATTATCAATGTCATTGGGGTCTAAATCACTGAGGTTTCCATCAACCCCATCAATTAGCACCAAAGGATTGGAGCCGGCATTACTAAAGGTGCCTTGACCCCTTACTCGGATAGATAAGCCTTCATTCCCAGGTTCCCCCGTATTTTGAACTATCCTTAATCCAGCTACCTGTCCCTGTAACATAGAGGCGGCATTGGTTACGGGTCTTTTGGTTAAGGTTTCCCCATCTACGGTTGCAACGGATCCAGTAAGGTTAACCTTTTTTTGTGTGCCAAATCCAACTACCACCACTTCATCCAATCCAGCGGCATCTTCCACTAAGGTTACCGTTATTTTGGTCTGCCCATTTAAAGCAACTTCCTTAGTAGCAAACCCTATATAAGATATAACTAGGGTAGCGTTTTGGTTGGCGACTGAAATGTTGAAGTTCCCATCAAAATCTGCTGTCACTCCATTGGTGGTCCCCTTTACTATAATGTTGGCCCCTGGTAATGGAGCGCCGTCGCTATCTGTAACGGTACCACTTACCGAATGCTGTAGGATGGAGGTGTTTTTAAAATCGATTGTTGTTTTGGCGGTGGTAGTTGCCTGTAGTTGAAATATTGAAATCAGAAATAAAAGGGCGGTTAGTTTCATCTTGGGTCGAAACATATTGGGCCAGTCTTTCTTAAGGCCCCCCGCTAGGCTAGTTATTCTCATGTTTATTATAAATTTGGTTGTTAATATTGTAGCGTGCACACTTTCTTATGTTAGTTGTATCTTCAGTAGCTGTGGTTTTTAAGTGAAAGTGCTATGTTTTCGTTTTCTATCGGTTCATCTTCTTTAATATTTATTTAGGTTAGTCTTGGAGATTCTGGTAAAAGCCTTCAATTGCCCATCTTCTGGCAGTTTAGCAAATCGCTTTTCTTGATATATCGCTATCCTTTCGCGAAAGCAAAGGGTTTTTTGCTTAGCGATTGGTAAAACTATTTTAATCTAGTTTTACAGCTCGTGTTCATCGGTTTTCTTATTCTTCTCAGTTTTGGAAAAGAATATATCCGTAAAAGTATGGGTGCTAATGTATTCGGTATTATCATGCTTGTCCACCAAGCAAAGGTGAAATCACAATACTTTTTTTGCCTTAGGTGGAGTTTAGGCAGAATTGAAGTATATTTGTGGTATTAGATGGCGTTTTTTTAAGTTCTAAAGTTCACATATGGTATGAAGCTACATTTGCTTAATAGATCTAGTTTACAAAATAGTTCCTTCACGGTGGCCCATAATAGTTTTTCACATTTTTTAAAGGTGTGGCACTACCATCCGGAATTGGAGTTGGTCTATATTGTCAGAAGTACTGGCACGAGGTTTATTGGAGATGGTATAGAAAAGTTTGAGGAAGGGGAGTTGGTGCTCCTAGGGAAGAACCTGCCTCATATGTGGCTTAATGATGAGGTCTATTTTGAGGAAGATTCCAATTTGATGAGTGAAGCCATTGCGGTTCACTTTAGAGAAGATTTCTTGGGGATGGATTTTTTAAATGCTATGGAAATGAAGCCCATTGCCCAATTGATAAAAAGGGCAGACCAAGGTATAAAATTTGTAGGCGTGGAGGATACCGTGCTTTCCAAGGTAAAAGAACTAAGTGAGTTAGACCCTTTCCATAAAACCATTGGGCTGTTGGAAGTGCTCCATCATTTGGCCATTCATGAGGAGTATCAATTATTGTCTAGTCCCGGATTTTTAAATTCTTTTAATAAGACCGATAACAAGACCTTGGATGAAATCTATGAATTTATCTTTAAAAACTTCAATCATCCTATTGGCTCCAAGGATGTTGCCGAAGTGGCAAAAATGAATCCTTCCGCCTTTAGTAGGTTCTTTAAAAGGATTCATAGAAAGACCTTTACCCGATACCTGAATGAAATTAGAATAGGGTATGCCTGTAAATTATTGATAGAAAATAGGGACAACATAACCCCAGTCTGTTATGAGTCTGGATTTAATAATATTTCAAATTTTAATCGTCATTTTAAATCTATTGTAGGTATGTCACCTTCCGAATATGTGAAGCTTCATACTCAAATTAAGGAATGACACCTGAAAAATGTCAAAAAAGTATCGATAATGAGGCTTTTGGTGGTGGAATTGTAAGGGACATAGGTTTAGATTTGTTTTTTTTAATAAATGAAATAATGAGTAGTAAAACAATAATTACGGATGTTTTGGTAAAAGACGTCCGGTTTCCCACCAGTAGATCCTTAGATGGCTCAGATGCCATGAATCCAGATCCAGATTATTCAGCCGCTTATGTAGTGTTGAAAACCAACCATCCTGACGGATTGGAAGGGCATGGGCTTACCTTTACTATAGGTAGGGGTAATGAGCTTTGTGCAGCTGCAATACATTCCCTTGCTCCCTTGGTGAAGGGAAAATCCATGGAAAGTTTTATTGAAAATATGGGAGCTTTCTGGAAAATGATCACTGGCGATAGTCAGCTTAGATGGTTGGGGCCCGAAAAAGGGGTTATCCACCTAGCAACCGGAGCTGTGGTGAATGCCGTTTGGGACCTGTATGCTAAGATGGAGAATAAGCCGCTATGGAAATTGCTGGCCGATATGTCTCCGGAAGAGCTCGTTTCTTGTATAGATTTCACCTACATTACCGATGCCGTTACCCCAGAGGAGGCCTTGCAGTTATTGAAGGAAAAGGAAGCTACCAAACAGGAAAGAATAGATTACTTGTTAGAAAACGGATACCCGGCATACACCACTTCTGCGGGATGGTTGGGCTACTCGGACGATAAGATGAGGCGATTATGTCGCGAGGCCAAGGAAGCAGGTTTCAAGCATATGAAAATAAAGGTGGGGTCCGACCTTCAGGATGATATGAGGCGTGCAGCCATTATCCGAGAAGAGATTGGAACAGATTTAAGACTGATGATGGATGCCAACCAAAAATGGGATGTGGACGAGGCAATTACCAATATGGCAGCGCTTGGGAAGTTTGAGCCTTGGTGGATAGAAGAACCTACCAGTCCGGACGATATTCTGGGGCATGCTAAGATTGCCAAGGCCGTACACCCTATAAAAGTGGCTACAGGCGAGCATTGCCAGAATAGGGTGATCTTTAAGCAATTGATGCAGGCCGATGCTATGGGGATCTGTCAAATAGATAGCTGTAGGGTTGGGGGAGTAAACGAAATCCTAGCAATTCTCCTTATGGCGGCAAAATTTAATATTCCGGTCTGTCCACATGCTGGAGGTGTAGGTTTATGCGAATATGTACAGCACCTTTCCATGATCGATTTTATTGCGATAAGCGGTTCCATGGAAGATCGTATTATTGAGTATGTAGATCATTTACACGAACATTTCTACGATCCTGTGGTGATTAAGAACGGTGCCTATATGCCTCCTTCCATGCCAGGATATAGTATTACCATGAAAGAGCAGTCTTTGGAGGACTACAGTTTTCCTGATGGGATAATCTGGCAGGAAGACGCGGACCAAAAATCGCAGCAGTAAAAAAGAATTTATTAATAGAGGATAAATACGTGCAAGAAGATGACGCTATTTAGTTTAAAAAATAAAACAGCTATTATCACTGGCGGAGCTAGTGGTATTGGCGAGGCAATTTCCAAAAAGTTTGCGGCCCAAGGAGCCCATGTGCATATCTTGGAATATAATGCCGAAAACGGGGAGAAAATAGTAAAGGATATTTCCGCTTCTGGAGGTGTCGCTACGTTTCATGCCTGCGATGTTTCCAATACAGCGCAGGTATCCCAAGTGGTTAATGCCATTGCAAAGGAGCAATACATAGATATCTTGGTGAACAATGCCGGTATTGCCCACGTTGGGAACTTGGAAGGGACTACGGAAGATGATTTGGATAGAATCTACAATGTAAATGTGAAGGGTGTGTATAATTGTATGCATGCAGTGGTAGGTAAGATGAAGGAAAAGGGAGGGGTGATTGTAAATATGGCCTCCATTGCTTCCTCGGTTGGGATATCGGACCGTTTTGCCTACTCCATGTCCAAAGGAGCCGTGTTAACCATGACTCTTTCCGTGGCCAAGGATTATCTGGAGCAAGGGATACGCTGCAATAGCATTTCCCCTGCAAGGATCCATACCCCGTTTGTGGATGGGTTTATTGGAAAAAACTACCCTGGGAAAGAAGAGGAGATGTTCCAGAAACTTTCCAAGACCCAGCCTATCGGTAGAATGGGGAAACCGGAAGAGGTAGCTAATCTGGCGTTGTACCTATGTTCGGACGAAGCCTCCTTTATTACGGGAACCGATTTTCCTATAGATGGAGGGTTTATTAAATTGAATGGGTAGGATTAGTGAGTTAATGTACCAGTGTTTCAATGTACCAAAATAATAATGTACCAATATAACAATGTATCAATATAACAATGTGCCAGTGTATCAATGAGTCCATGTGTCAACTTGAGGATTTGTTAATGCGGCGATTGGTCAATTTAATAGCAAGGCCAGCGTGTATACTGGCAATAATATCAACCAACGAAAAGTGAAAAATAGTAAGATGAATAAGTTATTTCAATGTCTGGCCTTAGTGGTGTTTTTGACGGCCTGTTCCCAAAAACCAAAGTTTGATGCCTTGGTAATGCCCGTTTCCAGTACCATTCCCGTGAACGATACGGATAGTAAGGATTCCATTATATTAAAAGCAGCACATGTAGTTCCTACGCCTAACCAGTACGAGGCCTTAAAAAATGAATTTATCGCTTTCATCCATTTTGGGCCCAATACCTTTACTAGAATGGAATGGGGTAATGGAATGGAAGATCCAAAGGTATTTAATCTTAAAAACCTGGATACGGATCAATGGTGTAAGGCCATGAGCGACGCAGGGATGAAAAAGGTAATCCTAACCGTAAAACACCATGACGGATTTGTATTGTGGCAAAGTAGGTATACCGACCACGGAATAATGTCCACTCCTTTTCAAGATGGTAAGGGGGATGTGTTAAGGGAGCTTTCGGAATCATGTAAAAAGTACGGGCTTAAACTTGGGGTGTATTTGTCTCCGGCAGACTTGTTCCAGATAGAGAATGAGGAGGGACTTTATGGGAATTTAAGTGAGTATACAGAGCGTACCATTCCAAGACCGGTAGAAGGAAGGCCTTTCGAGAACAAGACTACTTTTACTTTTAAGGTGGACGATTATAACGAATATTTCTTAAACCAGCTTTTTGAGTTGTTAACCGAATACGGTCCTATCCATGAGGTGTGGTTTGATGGGGCTCATCCGAAACGCAAAGGCGGACAGACCTATAATTATCTAGCTTGGAAGGAATTGATAAGAACATTGGCGCCAGAAACGGTAATCTTTGGGAAAGAGGACATCCGTTGGTGCGGTAATGAAGCAGGGGATACTAGGGATACGGAGTGGAACGTAATTCCGTACTTGGAGGATCCGGCGAACCTAAACAAATTTGAGGATATAACCGCAGAAGATATTGGAAGTAGGGAAAAGCTCTACAATGCCAAGTTTTTGCATTATCAACAAGCAGAAATAAACACCTCTATTAGAGAGGGATGGTTTTATAGGGACGATACCGATCAAAAGGTGCGCAGTACCGACGACGTTTTTGATATTTACGAAAGATCAGTAGGTGGTAACGCTACCTTTTTATTAAATATTCCTCCAAATAGGGAAGGGAAGTTTTCCCCGGAAGATGTTAGGGTATTGGAGGAAGTAGGGCAGCGTATTAGGGAAACCTATTCCAATAATTTATTGGCAGATGCCAATGGTCCCAAAAATATCCTGGATGCCAATGATGCGCTTTTTGAGGTGTTGGACAAGGAGAATAGTGAAGTAGTTTTAACTGCCAAAAATCCTATTACCTTTAATAGATTGGTCTTGCAGGAAGCCATTGCAACCCATGGGGAAAGGGTAGAGCAACATGCTTTGGATGCTTGGATAAACAATGAGTGGCAAGAAATTGCGGTAGCTACCAATATTGGCTATAAAAGAATACTGCGTTTCCCAGAGGTGACCACCAATAAGGTGAGGGTAAGATTCTTGCAGTCTAGATGGTACCCCGCGATCTCCTTTGTAGGGGCTTATTATTACAGCACTCGTCCACCACAACTTGCCATTGAAAGAGATGTGAACGGGATGGTGAGCATAGCCCCCAAGAAAGAGGACTTTGGTTGGAAGCCCCATGGACAGGATATCAGTGCAAATTTAAACGGGGACTATATTATTAGGTATACCACCGACGGTTCCATGCCCACGGCGGATTCACCTATTTATGAGGATCCTTTTTCCTTGGCAGCAGGGGAAGTAAAGGCAGTTGCCCAAATTAACGATCAATTAGGGGCTGTGGTAGAAAGAGAGCTAGGAGTGATGAAAAAAGATTGGAAACTATTGCAGCAAAGTAGCGCACAGTCTGGTCGCGAAGGAGCAGCAGCTTTTGATGCCGATCCTACCACCTACTGGCAGTCTGCTTCCAATAATCAAAATCACTACCTATCCTTGGATCTAGGTGCGGAATATGCCCTAAAAGGATTTACCTATACGCCACAAAAAGCACATAGGGACGGAATGATAGAAAAAGGCGTGCTTAAAATTAGTGCCGATGGGAAGTCGTGGAAAACCTTGGAATCCTTCGAGTTTGGAAACCTTATTAACGATCCAACTACCCGGAAGCATGTATTTAAGTCGGTTGTAAATACCCGATATATTAGAATTGAATCCAGAGAAATTGCTGGCGGAGGGAAAGTTGCCGCAATCGCTGAGGTCGATTTTTTGTTGGAGGAGAAATAGTACTGAGTACTGAGTACTGAGTACTGAGTACTGAGTAGTGAGAATTCAGAATTGTGGCTTCGACTCCGCCTGCCTTGGGCAGGTAAACTCCGCCACTGATTTGTAGGAGATTGAGCTTGCCTACCGGTAGGTAGGCGTATCCGAAATCGGTTACCAACTAGCGGATAGTATTTGAAACATTTAGAATAAAAATCAATTTAAAACAATAAGAAGATGAAATTAATTCGATTTGGAGAGGTAGGAAAGGAAAAGCCAGGAGTGCAGTTGGAAAATGGAAAGCGACTGGATGTTTCTGCATTTGGAAGGGATTTTGACGAGGATTTCTTTGGAACGGATGGTTTAGAGCAATTAGCAGCTTGGTTAAAGGATAATGAAGGAAGTTGTCCGGTAGTAGGCCAGGAAGTGCGATTGGGAGCGCCATTGGTTAGACCTTCAAAAATAGTGTGTGTTGGACTCAATTACGCTAAACACGCGGCCGAAAGTGGTATGGCGGTTCCTAAAGAGCCCGTACTTTTCTTCAAGGCAACTTCCGCCATTGTTGGTCCCAATGATGACGTAATTATTCCTAAAGGAAGTGAAAAAACAGACTGGGAAGTAGAATTGGCAGTGGTTATCGGGAAAAAAGCATCCTATGTTTCCAAGGAAGACGCCATGGATCACGTTGCAGGCTATGTTTTGCATAACGACTATAGCGAGCGAGAATTTCAAATAGAGCGCGAAGGTCAGTGGGTAAAGGGTAAGAGCTGTGATACCTTTGCTCCCCTAGGGCCATTTATCGCCACGAAAGATGAGATTAAAGACCCCAATAACCTACACCTGTGGTTAAAGCTAAACGGGGAAACCGTACAGGATAGCTCAACGTCCGACTTTATTTTTAACGTACAGGAAGTGGTAAGCTATATCAGTCAGTTTATGACCCTTCTACCAGGGGATATTATTTCTACCGGTACGCCCTTTGGAGTGGGATTAGGATTTAATCCCCCAAAGTACCTAAAACCAGGAGATGTGGTAGAGTTGGGTATTGAAGGATTGGGTACCTCTAAGCAGACCGCCAAAGCCTATCAAGGATAATAAATTAAAAATAAAATTGCCCTCTCCAGAAAATGTTGAGGGCCATTTTTCCTGCTTTAAAGAAAACGACAGTTTTCACTCATTTTTTTGTGAGTTGAAGCCACTGTGAGCTTTAACAAAATTGGAAGATCTAAAAATGAATCAGATTAAAACGCTACTACTTACACTACTTGTATTCACTATCTACAGTTGTCAGACTCAGGAAAAGGAGACTTCCTCTAATGAAATATGGTACGCTCAACCCGCTTCCCAATGGATGGAAGCCCTGCCCGTTGGTAATGGTAGGTTGGGAGCTATGGTTTTTGGAGACCCCAATAACGAACGCATTCAGCTTAACGAGGACTCAATGTGGCCAGGTGGTCCGGATTGGGGCGACTCCAAAGGAACGCCAGAGGACCTAGCACATTTTAGAAAATTGTTAAGGGAGGGAAACCCACATGAAGTAGATGCTACCTATATGGATAAGTTTTCCTATAAAACGGTGGTGAGATCACACCAGACTATGGGCGATCTTTTTATCGATTTTAAAGGGGATAAGAAGGTAGAAAACTACAAAAGATCTTTAGATCTAAACAATGCCTTGGTAGAAGTGACGTATACCAGTAATGGAGCCGAATATTCTGAAAAAGTATTTTCTTCCCATGCAGATGACCTTATGGTAATTCATTTAAGTACCACCGCTGCTGAGGGAATGGATTTTGACCTGAGGCTGGATCGGCCCGAAGATCACGGACATAAAACCGTCACCACCTCCAATCCATCGGATTCCGAAATTAGTATGCTGGGAATGGTAACCCAGTACGGGGGGAAGCGCGAATCCCAACCATTTCCAATCGATTACGGGGTGAAATTTGAAACTCGACTAAAGGTGGAAAATACCACAGGGGAAGTAGTTGCCAATAATGGATCCTTATCCTTAAAAGGAGTGAAAGACGCTACCATTTACCTTGTGGCCAACACTTCCTTTTATTCGGATGATTATAAAACCAAAAATATTGAAACCCTAAAAAGCGTAGCGGGGAAAACATTTTCAAGTCTATTGAACAGGCATATTGAAGACTATTCTTCCTTGTATAACCGAGTTGCTTTAGACTTGGGAGGTAAGGAATTAGATTCCCTTCCTACGGATGTTAGACTACAAAGAATTAAGGACGGTAAAGACGACCCGGATTTAGCGGCTAAATTATTTCAATTCGGTCGGTATTTGCTGATAGCATCCTCACGGCCAGGAACCAATCCGGCCAACTTACAAGGTATTTGGAACAACCACCTAGAGGCACCTTGGAATGCCGATTACCACCTGAACATTAACCTCCAAATGAATTATTGGCCGGCTGAGGTGACCAATCTTTCCGAATTGCATATGCCTTTGTTCGATTTTGGAGACCGCCTACTCGAAAGGGGGAAAATTACCGCTAAGGAGCAATACGGAATTGATAGGGGAGCGGTAATGCACCAAGCCACAGATTTGTGGGCAACGGCATGGATGCGTGCCGAAAGGACCTATTGGGGCGCATGGATCCACGGTGGTGGATGGTTGGCCCAACATTATTGGGAACATTATAAATTCACAGAAGATGAAGAATTTCTTCAAAATCGTGCTTATCCCTTCCTAAAGACAATTAGCGAGTTTTATTTGGATTGGTTGCAGAAGGATGAAAATAGTGAAAAGTGGATTTCCTATCCCGAAGCCTCCCCAGAGAATTCCTATTATGCAGCAGACGGGAAACCAGTTGCCATGGCCATGGGTTCGGCTATGGGGCATCAAATTATAGCGGAAGCTTTTGAGAATACCTTGGAAGCGGCGCAAGTGTTGGAGATAGAGGACGACTTTATTAAAGAGGTAAGGACTAAATTGGAAGATCTCTATCCTGGAGTTAAGATTGGAAAAGATGGTCGAATTTTAGAGTGGAACGAGGAATATGAAGAGCCGGAAAAAGGACATCGCCATATGTCGCACCTCTATGCACTTCACCCTGGTGTTGCTATTACCTCCAAGGATAAGGAAGCCTTTGCCGCAGCCCAAAAGACCATTGATTACCGCTTACAGCACGGTGGTGCTGGTACCGGGTGGAGTAGGGCCTGGATGATTAATTTCAATGCCCGATTGCTAGATGCTAAGTCGGCACAAGAGAATATCACAAAACTGATGCAGATATCTATAGCAGATAATTTGTTTGACGAGCATCCGCCCTTTCAGATCGATGGTAACTTTGGATACACGGCCGGAGTAGCAGAGTTGCTAATGCAATCCCACGAAGGATTTATTAGGTTGTTGCCTGCATTGCCTCCTAACTGGGAATCGGGATCCATAACCGGACTGGTAGCCCGCGGAAATGTTGAACTGGATTTGGAATGGAAAGACGGAAAATTGGTGAAAGTGGGGCTTTTGGCTAAGAGGAATACGGAGGTAGATTTGTTATATAACCAGGTTGAAACCACAGTTGCATTAAAAAAAGACCAGAAAATCTGGTTGAATTCAGCCTTGGAGAAAGTAAACTAAGGAAAATAATAGACTAAGGAGAATACATATATACACTAATGAGAAAACTGATTGCTTTTATTTTTTTATTCGCCCTCACTGCAAATCTTGCACAAGGACAAGAACCGGAAACTACCTCTCAAAATGAAGAGAAAATGGAGTGGTTTAAAGATGCCAAACTGGGGATATTCATTCACTGGGGACTCTATTCCGTGAATGGAATAGACGAGTCTTGGTCTTTTTTTAACGGGTACATTTCCCATAAGGATTACCTAAAACAGACCAAGGGATTCACTGCAAAGAACTATGATCCAACTGCCTGGGTAGATTTAATTAAAAAGAGCGGGGCCAAGTACTCGGTCATCACCTCCAAACACCACGACGGATTTGCACTCTGGGATTCCAAATTTGGCGATTTTAACTCGGTAAAGGGTGCAGCGTCCAAGAAAGATGTACTTAGCCCCTTTGTTTCCGAACTTCGGAAGAATAACCTAAAAGTGGGAATCTACTACTCATTGCCAGATTGGTCTTATGCCGATTACACCCATTTTACGCGCGATTCCATGCGTTATAAAATAGCGGATGAACCCAAAAGATGGGATAAATTCCTAAAATATTACCAAGGGCAACTAAAAGAGCTGTCAGACACCTACAATCCAGATTTATACTGGTTTGATGGGGACTGGGAGCACAGCTCCGAAGATTGGCAGGCACCTAAAGTGCGACAAATGCTGTTGGATAGGAACCCCAATACGATTTTAAATTCCCGACTTAAGGAGCATGGGGATTATGCCACCCCAGAACAAGGAATGCCCATTACAAGGCCCGAGAACAAGTTTTGGGAACTCTGCCTTACTATGAACGATTCTTGGGGATATCAAAAAAACGACCATAATTACAAAACCACCAATCAGATTATTGGTGTTTTCGCCGATGTAATTAGTAATGGGGGCAATCTATTATTGGATATTGGGCCAAAAGGCGATGGTAGTATTCCAAAAGAGCAAGTAGCTATCTTGGAAGGCTTGGGGAGATGGACCAACAAGCATAAAGAAGCCATATACGGTACACGCTCGGGAATTCCGAAAGAGCATTTTTATGGACCTACCACCCTATCCAAAGATCAGAACATCCTGTATTTATTCGTAAAAGGCAATCCTGGAGGGGAAGTGGTCTTACGCGGACTTAAGAATAATATTAACCGCATTTGGGTTGTGGGTGAAGGCACTAAACTATCGCATCAGGTGATAGGGAAGGTGTATTGGAGCCACTATCCAGGGATTAAATACATTAAGGTGCCAGAGCATGTGTTGGATGAGGATATGACCGTAATTGCCGTATTGTTAGATGGCAAGGTAGACCTGTACCGTGAAGATGGTGCGGTGATAGAGAGTAATTAAATATTAGATAGTTGAGGTGTAAAAAGTAGTGTTTATATTGCTTTAGGATATATGTGGTGGGATAAAACCAATAAATACAGGGCCAATGCAAAAATATAGTCGCTTTAATATATTTAATATGGATAGTATGAAGTTTATACTAACTCTTCTTGCATTGGCCTTCTTGGGAGGATGTAAGGATATGCAACCGAACCAAGTGGATAATAATGCTTCCCAGCCCAACATTGTGATGTTTTTGGTAGATGATATGGGGTGGCAGGATACTTCCGTGCCCTTCTGGACCCAAAGAACCCCCTTTAACGATTTGTACCAAACCCCTAATATGGAGCGTTTGGCAAAAGAGGGGATGAAATTCACCCAAGCCTATGCCACGGCTGTTTGCAGTCCCACACGAGTGAGTTTAATGACGGGGATGAATGCCGCAAGACACCGGGTAACCAATTGGACACTGCACAAGGATAAATTGCAGCCCATGGAAACCAATCATAAGTCGCTAAGCTTCCCAGAATGGAATGTAAATGGGATGACGCCCTCCCTGGAGGTGGATAAAGCAGTATATGCCACTCCGCTGCCACAGTTGTTGCAAGATGCAGGCTATTATACCATTCATTCGGGTAAGGCCCATTTAGGGGCCATAGGTACCCTAGGGGAAGATCCCTTAAATCTCGGTTTTGATGTGAATATTGCCGGACATGCAGCAGGAGCTCCAGGAAGTTTTCTGGGAACCGAGGATTATGGTAATGGGAATAAGGGTAGGGAAATATGGGCCGTGCCAGGTTTGGAGAAATACCATGGGGAAGAGGTCTTCCTAACGGAGGCTATTACCTTGGAAGCCTTGGAGGCAATGGACGTAGCCCAAGAGGAAAACAAACCCTTCTTTTTGCATATGTCCCATTATGCAGTGCATACCCCCATCATGGCAGATGCCCGTTTCGTACAAAAATACTATGACAAAGGGTTAGATTCCATCGAAGCAAAATATGCCTCTTTGGTAGAGGGGATGGATAAGAGCCTAGGGGATATCATGGATTATTTGGAGAAAAAGGAACTGGCCGAGAATACCATCATCCTTTTTATGTCGGACAACGGTGGGTTGAGTGTCTATGCTAGGGGAGGAGAAAGAAACACCCACAACAAACCTTTGAATAGCGGGAAGGGATCGGCCTACGAAGGGGGCATTCGAGTTCCCAGTTTAGTGAAATGGCCAGGGAAAACGCCGCCCAACTCGGTTACCGACCATAAGATCATTATAGAGGATTTTTATCCCACCATTTTGGAAATGGCAGGTGTGAAACAGTATAAAACGGTACAGCAGGTAGATGGATTTAGTTTTGTTCCCACCCTAAAGTCGGGCGAGGATCATTCCAAAGAGCGACCCTTATTCTGGCATTATCCCAATGAGTGGGGACCTTCCGGACCGGGAATTGGAGCCTCCAGTAGTACTAGGGTGGGGGATTATAAATTAATTTACTACCACCAAGACGGTAGGATGGAACTCTTTAATTTAAAGGAAGATATTGGGGAGACCAAGAATTTGGTAGCAGCACAACCAGAAAAAACAAAGGAGTTGGCAAAAATATTGTCCGATCATTTACGTGAGGTAGAAGCACAAATGCCTTCCCAGAAGGATACTGGGATGCAGATTCCCTACCCAGATGAGGTATTATAGCAGTAGTAATTTTTCATACTAAAAATTTTATGGATTTACATCTTAAGGATAAAGTGATTATAGTGACCGGAGGATCTAAAGGGATTGGTCACGGGATTAGTTTGGTGCTCGCCCAGGAAGGGGCCATCCCCGTTATTGTTGGTAGGGATAAGGCCAGTATGGAGCAGGTGGTGGCAGAAATTAAGGAAAGCGGCGGTAAGGCTTTTTATACTACTGCCGAGCTAACGGACCCGGAACAATGTAAATTGGCTGTGGAACGTACCCTAGCAGAATTCGGTAGGATAGACGGCTTGGTGAACAATGCCGGGATTAATGACGGGGTTGGACTGGAAAGCGGGAATTATGCCGATTTTCTACAATCCATTAATCGCAACCTTACCCATTACTACCTTATGGCCCATCATGCGCTACCAGAACTTAAAAAGACCGAAGGGGCCATCGTAAATATCGGTTCTAAAACATCGGTAACGGGTCAGGGAGGAACTTCGGGCTATGCAGCTGCCAATGGAGGGCGTAATGCGCTAACCCGGGAGTGGGCCGTAGAATTGCTTCCCTATAATGTGCGCGTTAATGCGGTAATTGTAGCGGAATGTTATACGCCATTATATGATCGTTGGATTAAAACCTTTGAGGATCCAGAAACCAAACTAAAGGGTATCACCGATAAGATTCCTTTGGGGAAAAGAATGACCACCGCAGCGGAAATTGCCGATACCGTAGCCTTTCTACTCTCTAAAAGATCCAGTCATACTACCGGACAATTACTCTATGTAGACGGGGGATATACCCACTTGGACCGCGCCATTTCCTAAAGGGTGTAAATTAAGTAACTAGTAACCATCCAATAAACTAAATAAAAACACCATTCAATGAATCAAAAAAGACCAGCAGTTGTATCTAAAAAGGTGCTTGTTCCCTTTATTTTAATCACCTCCTTATTTGCCCTGTGGGGATTTGCCAATGCAGTGACCGATCCCATGGTGCAGGCCTTTAAAAAAGTTTTGGAGCTTTCCAATTCCCAAGCGGCTTGGGTGCAAATGGCATTTTATGGGGGGTATTTCTGTATGGCCTTGCCAGCGGCCCTCTTTGTTCGCAAGTATTCCTATAAGGTTGGGGTGTTAATTGGACTGGCCTTGTATGCGGCTGGCGCCTTGCTCTTTTACCCTGCGGCCATTACGGAGCAGTTCTGGTTCTTTTGTTTGGGGTTATATATTTTAACCTTCGGATTGGCATTCTTGGAAACTACTGCCAACCCCTATATATTGGCAATGGGAGCCCCGGAAACAGCTACCCAGCGCTTAATTTTGGCCCAGGCGTTTAATCCCGTTGGCTTGCTATTGGGGTTATTGGTAGCGCAGCAATTTGTACTTAAAAAAATACAATCGGTCAATTATGACGATTACTCCGCGCTTTCGGAGGCAAAGAAAGCGATGATTAGAACGTCGGACCTAATGGTGATCCGAGATCCCTATGTGGTGCTGGGGTTGGTTATTTTGGCCATATTTTTCCTGATTCTAGTTAGTAAAATGCCGCAAGCCAAGGAAGAAGGCGGAATCCCCAGTTTAAAAGATACTTTTAACGGCTTGGCAAAGAATAATAAATATGTGTTAGGGGTAGTTGCCCAAATCTTTTATGTGGGAGCCCAGATTATGTGCTGGACCTATATCTACCAGTATGCAGAGGCTATTGGCATGGAGGGCGACACCGCTGCAAATTATCAAATACTGGCCTTTGTACTGTTCTTGGTAGGTCGCGCTGTAGGAACCTATGTGCTGAGATTTATAAGTCCTGGGAAATTACTGGCTTATTTTGCGATTTGTGCAGGTGCATGTACTCTAGGAGCTATCTATATTCAGGGAATGGTAGGCTTGTACAGCTTGGTGGCTATTACCTTTTTTATGTCCATTATGTTCCCTACCATTTACGGGGTAGCACTTACCGGACTTTCAGAAGAGAAGTCTAAGATTGGGGCGGCAGGCTTGGTTATGGCCATTGTGGGTGGCGCCTTAATGCCCAAACTGCAGGGAATGATCATTGATCTTGGCGGTAATGCGGTAGACGATATAAAAATCACCGGAGTTGCAGAGGTCAATTTTTCCTTTATCCTTCCACTGCTTTGTTTCATCTACATTGCATGGTACGGATTCCGAGTATTTAGAAAATATGAACTTAAATTAGCCTAACCCAATAATTATGGTTTATAGCCTTTAAAAATAAATCACATGAAAAGACATTGTTTGGCATTGGATCTAAAGGACGATGAAGCCTTGATCAAAAAATATGAAGAATACCATAAAGAGGTATGGCCCGAGATTATACAAAGCATCAAAGAATCTGGCATCATAAATATGGAGATCTATAGGGTAGGGAACCGTATGTTTATGATAATGGAAGTCGATGACGATTTTACTTTTGAAAAGAAAGCATTGATCGATGCTAAGTACCCGGAGAATGAAAAGTGGGAAGAACTAATGTGGCAGTACCAACAGGCACTTCCCATGGCCAAACCGGGAGAGAAATGGATGTTGATGGAAAAAGTCTTTCAGTTATAGGGGTACACCGCTCCATGAACAATTTAATAATTACCCTTTGTAAGCGTTATGCAAGAGAAAAAGAAAGAAATAAAAATAAATACCAAATACCCTTCCGTAGACGATCTAAGGAAAAGGGCCAAGCAACGGATTCCGAAATTTGCGTTCGAATATTTGGATGGGGGCTGTAATGAAGATGTAAACCTGTATAAGAACACTTCCGAAATTAGGGAAGTGGAGCTCTTGCCTTATTATTTAAGCAAGCATACGGGTTCTAGCATGAAAACGGAACTGTTTGGACATACCTACGACGCTCCTTTCGGTATTGCCCCCGTGGGATTACAAGGGCTTATGTGGCCAAACTCTCCAGAAATTCTGGCCAAGGCTGCCTTTGAGCACAATATCCCTTTTATCCTGAGTACGGTAAGTACCAGCAGTATCGAGCGGATTAGTGAAATTACCGAAGGCAAGGCATGGTTTCAACTCTACCATCCTACGGAAGATAGCGTAAGGGACGATATTATTAAAAGGGCCGAAGCAGCCGAATGTCCGGTGCTAGTGATCTTGGCAGATGTGCCTACTTTTGGATTTAGGCCCCGGGATATACGCAATGGCTTGGCCATGCCCCCAAAGATGTCTGTGAAGAATATCCTTCAGGTATTGGGGAAACCCAGTTGGGCAATGAACACCTTAAAACACGGGCAGCCTAATTTTGAGACCTTGCGACCCTATATGCCAAAGGGGCTAGATTTGGCTCAGTTGGGGAAATTTATGGACCAGACGTTTACAGGCCGATTAAACGAGGAGAAAATTAAACCGATCCGCGATATGTGGAAAGGTAAATTGGTGATAAAAGGCGTTGCCAACGAGGCCGATGCCGAGAAATGCATAAAGTTGGGCTTAGATGGGATTATTGTATCCAACCACGGAGGTAGGCAGTTAGATGCTGGTGAGTCTACCATCAAGCCACTGGTACGGATTGCCGAAAAATACGGCGATCAGATTAAGGTGATGATGGATAGCGGTTTAAGGGGTGGTCCGGATATTGCAAGAACCTTGGCTTCTGGGGCCGAGTTCACCTTCTTGGGGCGTTCTTTTATGTACGGAGTGGCGGCATTGGGTGCACAAGGAGGCGATCATACCATTTCCCTTTTAAAAACAGAATTACAGCAGGTGATGGAGCAGATATGCTGTGAAGAGGTGAAAGATTTTCCAAATCACCTTTTATAATTAGGACGATTGTTTAGTGCTGAATGGAATTATTAAAAATTTTAGCACTTTAAGTTTCTTTTTTTTTACAAATAAATTTTACTTTTGCTTCCACAGCGTACTACGCTGTAACTAGCCTCATAGTTCAATGGATAGAATAGAAGTTTCCTAAACTTTAGATCCAAGTTCGATTCTTGGTGAGGCTACGAACCAAACGCGCGCAGCGCGCCAAGCGATAGCTTGGGAATCGAAGCCTGTCCTAGCGGAGCCGAACGGGATTCTTGGTGAGGCTACGAACCAAACGCGCACAGCGCGCCAAGCGAAGCTTGAAAGTAGGAGTGCTTGCTACTAAGATTACTTAACAAAAAATAAAACAGCCTGTTGCAAATGTAATAGGCTGTTTTTTTTTCTAGCGTTCCAACTATTCAACACTAACTGTCACGAGACTCGCCACTGTTGGATCAGCCTTCCTAT
>NZ_VVIN01000005.1:0-104878 GCF_008711145.1 Arenibacter lacus | reverse complement strand
GTCTATTTTGATATTCCGGATGGGAGGATGATGTTTGCCATCCCAAGAGGGAAAATTACGTATATAGGTACTACGGACACCAATTACAAGGAGGATAAAGATGAGGTGCGGGTAGGTATGGCCGATGCCCTTTATTTAATATCCGCGGTGAACAATATGTTTCCTAAAATCAATTTAGAGTTGGGGGATATCATTTCTTCCTGGGCGGGTCTGCGGCCCTTAATCCACGAAGAGGGGAAATCTGCAACAGAACTCTCCCGAAAGGATGAAATCTTCACTTCCAAATCCGGTTTAATCAGTATTGCGGGAGGGAAACTCACCGGTTATCGGAAAATGGCCGAACGGGTGGTGGATAAGGTGGCAGAAAAGTTGGAGGAGGAATACAGCACAAAAACTAAGGATTGCACCACAGATAAAATAGCGCTCTGTGGGAACGATTTTAAAAAGTACAAACACGTTAAAAAATATATCTCCAAAATTCATGAGCGATTGGCCCCCGAGGGTTTTTCAGAATACCATGCCTGGTTCTTGGTAACCACTTACGGGAAGCAGACAGAAACAATCTTGGCGGAATACGCCAAGTTAAAGGAAAAAGATCCTAACGTTCGTATGGCTAAGGCCGAGTTGAGATTTGCCGTTGATTATGAAATGGTAGCAAATCCTATGGATTTTTTCATCAGAAGAACAGGCCGACTCTATTTCGATATTGATAGCGTTAAAGAACTGATGGAACCCCTTTTAAAGGAATTTCAAAAGATCTATAAATTGGACGACATTATAGTGGACGGCTATAGAAAAACCCTGCAGGCAGATATCTCGGAACATTCGCGTTTTACGCTAGACAGGCCGTAAGCAGTGCCTTTGCGGTGCCTGTTAGGAAAACCGCCGTGGTTAATCTAGCTTCTCAGTGAGCTCCATAAAGACCTGTTTAGGGTTTTCGTGCTTGTACAAAACTTGGTAAACCGCATTTAAAATGGGGGTCTTCTCCTCTTTTTTTCGGTCGCTTATAATTAAATAGGCACTATTGGTGGCGTAATATCCCTCGGCAACCATTTTCATTTCCATCATAGCACTCTTTACCGTATACCCCTTGCCAATCATATTGCCAAACATACGATTGCGACTAAAAACAGAATATCCGGTAACCAAAAGGTCTCCCAAATAGGCCGAATTGTTGATGTTACGTTTCATCTTATGTACCTGTTTAATAAAGCGCTTCATTTCCCGAATAGCGTTGCTCATCAGTACACTCTGAAAATTATCGCCATAACCAAGTCCATGCGCAATTCCGGCTGCTATAGCATATATGTTTTTCAGCATGGCAGCATATTCGGTGCCTATGATGTCATCAGAAATTTTACACTTTATAAATTCACTGCTGAGGTGCTTGGCCACTAATTCTGCCTTTTCCGTATCTGCACAGGCAATGGTTAAATAAGAAAGTCGCTCCAAGGCCACCTCTTCTGCATGGCAAGGACCAGTGATTACTCCTATGTTTTTAAAGGGGACCTCGTAGTTTACATTAAAATGTTCCCCAACAATCAGGCTCGATTCCGGGACAATTCCCTTAATAGCAGAGAAAATAATCTTGTCTTTTAAGGATACGGTCAATGGCTCTAATTCTGAATGCAAAAACGCCGATGGAATGGCAAAAATAAGGACATCTGCATTGGAGACAGCTACATTTATATCATCGGTGAGTCGTAATTGATCCGTTTTAAACTCTACAGAGCTTAGGTAATTAGGGTTATGCCTATGAAGCTCAATATGGGCTATGGCATCCTTATTCCGCATATACCATTGTACGGTATCAGCATTTTCTGTTAACATCTTTACAATGGCGGTAGCCCAGCTTCCTCCTCCTAAAACGGCGATATTCATATCGTTTTTCATCAGCACAAAGGTATCAATTTTTACTTCCTCTCTATAGGGGTCCCATTTCTCTATCCAAAATCCCAGGCAATAACTAGTCCCATAATCTGGAACAACCACTTTGGAAGATTACATATTTTAAGGTTTCCCATGAAATAAGAAACCTATGGTGAACATGGGGAGCACTCCCTAAGCCACCTTCTTACGGGGCGACAATGTAGGGCGGTTTTCTGAAGTTTCAAAACACCCTTAGGGTAGAAAAACAATAGGGCTAGTATCACGGTTAATGGGCCTGTGGTTGGCAAAATGCTCCTCTAAGTAAATTGAGAAATCCTAATTGCTTGATGATCAGGCGCGAGGAAAAGCGGCATGAAGATTGATTAAAGCGATTTGAGTAACCGATTAAAAGAAAGCTTATGAGAGCTGTTAAATTATGGAGCCTTTTAATATTAATGGGACCCTTGGTCGCAAGTTGTTATGTGGAAAATGTAGAGGAAGAGGATTATTTACAACAAGCTGGTTCCAATCTTAGGGAATTACTGCATTCCTACGAATTGTGGTATGTAGATATAGACGCTAGCATGGGAACGGGGGAGGTGCCCTTTCTACAGCGAGCATTTACGGTATCCTTTAAAGGGGGAGCCCTGTATGCCAACAATAATTTGGTAGGGTTTGGAAAAACAGGCAATGGTTATGGAATTCCAGTGGGATTATTTAACACCGAAAAAGGTTGGTTAAATATAGATCATGATGTAGATGGCCTTTGGGGCTTGGAAGTTTTTGTGGTAAACGATAATACCATAGAACTCTATGACGGTCAAACAGATACCTCTTACTTTTTAAAGGGTTACCAAAGAGCCAATTTTAATTACGATCGAATTTTCTATGACAATCTCCAATATTTTCTTCAGGAATATGACCTATGGGAGAAAGTATATACTAGTGAGGAGGGGGAGATTAATGCGTTTGATGAAGAAAACTTTTTGCAGTTCTACGAAGATGGGAACGGTGGTGGTTTTCGTTCTTCTTTGGATGCCAGTGGAACTAATTTAAATGAGGTGAGCTGGGATTATATGGGGCGTTATCAGGTTTTTAACCTGCTCAATGAAGAGCTGGTAAAGGCCGTAACATTGGATTATGACTTTATGGACAACGATTATTTTGAACTTTATGTTATTAACGATCGTACGTTAGAACTTTACCATACTGGTAGTGGCACTGTCTATACTTTTAAAGGACGCGGTTTTATTACCTACCTTAAATCAGATGGCTCACAAAGAGACAAAAAGAGGATAAAATCTTCCAATGCCGTTATGGAAGAGTCCGTGAAAAGGAAAAGATAACTGCATTTTAAGGTAAGCAAGGAAATATTGAAGGTTTAGGTTGGTTGGTTAAAGCCGTCCCTGCGTAGTGGTAGGGGCGGTTTTTTTATTAGGGAGCCGCTGTGTTTTAACGATATCATGGAATCATTCTTTGTGGACGATAGTTAAAATCTTCTGGGCTGGTCTGTATATTTATGGTGCTCCTTCTTAAAATCGGAAGGATTCTGCTGGTTTAACCTTTTAAATATCTTGTTAAAGTAAGACAGACTTTCAAAGCCGCAATCAAAACAGGCTTCACTTACGTTTTTGCCCTTGAGTAATAAGCGCTTGGCCTGACTTATTCGATATTGGTTTAAAAATTGGATAAAGGTATTGCCAGTGGCTTTTTTAAAATACCTGCAAAAGGCCGCCTTCTCCAGACTACAAAGATCGGCTACCTCGTCTAAAGTTATTTTGTGCTGATAGTGGGCATCTACATATTCGTATACCTTCTTTAATCGCTGTTGTTCCTTTTTGGAATATTGATTAACTACGGGATGGGGGTGTAAGAGTTCATATTCCTGGCTGTTGGCCAATAGGTGTAATATATGGAGCACTTCCAAAAATTGCTCAAAGGGAGGCATACCGTATAGGGTCTTCATTTTTTTTCCAATGATAGCCTTGGTCTTACCGTAAAAGACGATGCCGTGCTGCGATCGTTCCAAAAGGGTATAGAGGTTAGAGAACTCCGGCATTTCCTTAAATACCTTGTTTTTAAAATGAGGATTTAAATGCAGTACTTCTTTCTCATAAGCGGTCTTCACCCCGTAATCAAAATTTAAATGGGGAATGTTAGACCCAATCAGGACTAGATCGCTTTCCAAATAGGAGGAAATATGTGTTCCTACATGTCTGGTGCCACTTGCACCCTCTATGTAAACTAGTTCGTATTCTGGGTGAAAATGCCAATAGAACAAATCGTTTAATCTGGGATGGTGCAAGAGATAAAAGGACTTTTCCGCATCCGAACCTATTTTTTCGAGTTGAATCTTCATGCACTATATAACAATATTGTTCAGTGTATTGCCCTGTCACTTCATTAAATGTCAATATAGTTCAAATTACGGTCAATATCAAGGTGGTTTCAGTTTTTGTTGATGGCTACATTTACTACTAGCTAATTAGACAAATTGTTAACTTAAAACTAGTGGTTATGCAAAAAATGGAAATGGGGAATAAGTACCATGAGGAAATTCCTGGAAACCCGTCTACGGCAACTTCCAGCAAGATGAAACTGAACGATCGGACAAAAGACCAGAGCCTACGGGTGCTCAGTGAAGCCGATTGGGATTTTTGGGTGCACAACGGTTATATTGTGATCAAAAATGCCATTACAAAGGCCCAGGCCGATGAAACCGCCCAATTCTTATGGGAATTTGATGAAAAAGACCCCAAGGATCAGGAGAGTTGGTATGCGCCGCCAAGGGCAGAAATGAAGATGAAAGAGCTAGCAGGAACGGGAATGGTGGAGGTGTACAACAATCAATTGTTATGGAACAATAGGCAACAACAGCGTATCTACGATGCTTTTGTAGATATCTGGGGCACGGAAAAATTATGGGTCACCATTGATAGGGCCAATCTAAATCTACCCAATCGGCCAGGTTATGAACAGAAAGGTTTTATCCACTGGGATTATGATCCGGAGACCAAACCCCAAAATGTTCAAGGTGTTTTAGCGCTATCCGATCAAACCGATGAGAATGTAGGCGGTTTTCAATGCATCCCTTGGTTGTATCGCAATTATGACAGCTGGAAACGTACCCAGCCAGAGGATCGGGATCGATTTCAGCCAGATGTAAGCAATTTGCAGGATAAAATTGTGAAGGTAAAAATGGAAGCTGGAGACCTGTTGATCTTTAATAGCACCCAACCCCATGGTATAAGACCTAATCTTAGTAAAGACAAAGTGCGCATTGCGCAGTATATATCCATGATGCCCGCCGAAGAAGATAATACTGCCTTACGCGATTGGCGGGTGAATTCTTGGAAGAATAGAGTGGCTCCAGAAGGCTATGCTTTTCCAGGGGATCCCAGAAATTGGGAGCAATTAAAATACCCGCAAGCAACATTAAGTGAGTTGGGGGAGAAGCTTTTAGGGTTAAAAAGGTGGTAAAGAAGGAGCGTTCTCATTTTTTGCGGTATAATGCCTCATTAAAGAATAAAAACCAGTATTTTTGCCTCCCTTAAAACGCAAATGTGAAAAAGTATTTAAATCTATTCGATTTTAGGCAAAAAGTAAATTACAGAACAGAGGTGTTCGCGGGGCTTACGGTGGCTATGACCATGATACCAGAATCGCTCTCGTTCGCAATTTTAGCAGGACTTACCCCCCTAACCGGGCTTTATGCTGCTTTCATTATGGGGATTGTTACGGCAATCTTCGGAGGAAGACCAGGAATGGTCTCCGGAGGAGCAGGGGCTACTGTAGTAGTGTTAATCGCATTGATATCTTCTCACGGAGTGGAATACCTTTTCGCGGCCGTGGCTTTGGCCGGACTATTACAATTAATGGTTGGCGTATTCCGGTTTGGGAAATTTGTTAGGCTTATCCCCCAACCAGTAATGTTCGGATTTTTAAACGGACTGGCGGTGATTATTTTTATGTCGCAGGTAGACCAGTTTAAATCCATGGGAGGTGGGGAAAATTCATGGATGGAAGGGACAGCACTGTATACTATGCTGGGCTTAACACTTTTGACTATTCTAATTGTATCGGTATTGCCCAAGATTACGAAAGCGGTTCCTGCTTCCTTGGTAGCGATATTAGTGGTCTTTGGCGTAGTGTATTTTCTAGGTATAGAAACGAAAAAAGTAGTTGATATTGCCTCTGTAAGTGGCTCCTTACCGTCGTTCCATATCCCGAATATCCCCTTTACTTGGGAGACGCTAAAAATTATTTTTCCCTATGCTATGGTGATGGCTGGGGTTGGACTTATAGAATCGCTACTAACCCTTAATATGGTAGATGAGATCACCAATACCAGAGGGAAATCCAATAGGGAGGCTGCGGCACAAGGTGTTGCTAATATTGCTAATGGATTCTTTGGTGGTATGGGCGGATGTGCCATGGTTGCCCAAACCTTGGTGAACGTTGGTTCTGGAGCAAGAGCAAGGCTGTCTGCAATTATTGGGGCTTTGACCATCCTGCTGATTATCCTTGTAGGAGGGCCGGTGATAGAGCAAATCCCGATGGCCGCCCTAGTAGGGGTGATGATGGTAGTTGCCATTGGAACCTTCGAATGGGTGAGTTTTAAAATACTCAATAAAATGCCGAAGCACGATATCTTTGTTTTGATATTGGTAGCTGCGGTGACGGTTGTGCTTCACAACTTGGCCCTAGCGGTACTCATCGGGGTAATTATATCGTCTTTAGTATTTGCTTGGGAAAGCGCCAAGCGAATTAGAGCAAGAAAACGTGTAGACGAGGATGGTGTTAAATACTATGAAATATATGGTCCCTTATTCTTTGGATCTACCACTACCTTTTTAGAAAAATTTGATGTGGATAACGACCCGGAAGAGGTTGTAATAGACTTTAAAGAGAGTAAGGTGGTAGACATGTCTGCCATAGATGCCCTCAACAAAATTACGGCTCGGTACCAGAAACAAGGGAAGAAATTACGACTGAGACATTTAAGCAGTGATTGTTTAAGATTGTTATCCAACGCCGAAAGTGTGATTGAGGTAGACATTATTAAAGATCCAACGTATAAGGTGATGGCAGATAGGGTGTAACCTACGTGCAGTTCCTGAAAAATAGCTAGCCCCGTATCCAAAAAGATAGGGGGCTTTTTTATGGGTCATTATGGAGGCATTAGAGTTTCTTATTTAATAGCCTACAAGCTATTTGTTCTCTAGCTTTAAGTTGTATAGGCTTGCCTAGTAAAAGTCCGCTGTTCCTTTCTTAAGGGAGCTGAAAGGTCTAGGTCAGGGAATGGATACAAAACAAAGCTAAGGATAAGGGAAGAGGTACAGGAGGGGTAAGATGTAATCTAGAAATGAGTCCCTAAACTCAATTGGGTGAGCGCCGATTTAGTTTTGGGAGCCTCACTAAAGAATACACACAATCCTTACTGTTGTGTGTAAAAACAAAAAAACGCCAACCAAGGCCATAGGCCATTGATCAGCGTTTTTCTATTTAATAAGGTTTCCTAGCCTACAGGGTTCTGAAATATTCAGCAACCGCTCTTGCATCCTCTTCTGATAAATTCTGATTCAGCATAACGGCATTGTTGTATTCTTTAAGTAGCGCCTTGGCAATTGGATCTTCCTTAAGCATTCCGTCAGGGTTTAAGATCATATTCATAACCCATTCTGGACTTCTTCTTTCATAGATTCCTTTTATTGCAGGTCCAATCATTCGCTGGTCTACCATATGGCATGCCACACATAGGGAGCTAAAAATCTTCTCGCCCTTAGCGGCCATATCTTTATCTATGTTGTCGCCGAAAGTAACGGATTTAATGGGACCAACCCCTTTGTTGTCCATGTCAATCGGCACTCCTTCACTTTTCGTAACCGCTTTTACTTCCTTCTTCGTGCGGTTCATTTCAAAACCGGATTTTTTCTCTTCTTTTTTCTCACCACAGCTTATCATTAAGCCCAAAATGGCGATAGGGATCAGTAGTTTTTTCATTTTTTTTTTAATTAAAGCACTAAGATAGGAAATAGATTTTTTATTGCTGCTCTTCAATGAAATTTAATGCCCTTTTTTCCGTATAGCTAATATTATTATGCTCATAGAAGCCAACATGTCCGCCGTAGGTGGGCGACTCAAAAAAAACCGAGCGGCTATTCTGCGCCTCTCGGTAGGGATAGCATTGTTTGCCTAGGAACGAATCGTTTTTGGCATTGATAATTAGGGTGGGAATGTTTATAGACTCCAAGAATTGCAGGGAGCTACATTGCTCGTAATAATCCATGGCATCCAAAAAACCATGGGCCTTACTGGTATATAAGTCGTCAAAATCCTTCAGGGTTTGGATACTGGCAATTTCATGGTCGCTTATTTTCTGGGGGAAAAGCGCTTGTTTGGCACGGAGTTTTTCTACCAAACGTTTTTTAAACCGATGGGCGTACAAACGGTTTTTGGGCTTTAATAACTGCTCTAGGGAGCTGTGAAGGTGGCAGGGTACCGATACGGCAATGGCACTTTTTATTTCCTTAGGGAGGCTGCGTTCCTCGCCCAGATATTTTAAGGCCAGATTACCGCCAAGGCTAAATCCCTTAAGGTGAATTTCATTATAACGGTCCTTTTCTAAAACATGCCGTATCACTTGCTCCAGGTCTTCCGTGGCCCCAGAATGGTAAGATTTAAAGAGATGGTTATTGGTTCCGCTACAACCTCTATAGTTAACCGCACAAACATTTATTCCCGCTCCAACAAATTCCTTGGCTGCTCCGGTGATATAAGGGCGTTTCGAATTTCCTTCTAAGCCGTGCAATAGAATTGCTACCTTGGAAGTGCTCCCACTGGTAAAGCTCCAGTCTAGATCCATAAAGTCTCCATCCGGGAGATGGAGTCGCTCCCTCTGCTGAGGTGGCTCGCTTACCCTTCTTAGCAAGCCAGCATAAATGGTGGCAATATGGCCATTTCTAAAAGGAAATGGCGGATGGTATTCGGAAGTGATTATAGGCATAAAAGTTTGCTTTACTTTGGGTAGATTTCCAACCGCTTTGCCTGTTCCTCAATGGATGACTTGAATTCAGATTTTAAAGTGGTTATCAGTTCGGAAACGGTGGGCACATTGTCTATAGAGGTGACTCCTTGCCCTGCAGACCAAATAGTTTTCCATGCCTTGGCCTCAGTATCCAATTCTTTTCCAAAGTCTATTTTGGTATCTTTTTTTAAATCGGCCTCAGTAATCCCTGTTGCTTTTAAACTGTCATACAAAAAGTTGGCGTGTACCCCGGAAACGGCTGCGGTATATACTACGTCGTCCGCGTCCGAATCGATGATCATTTTTTGGTATTCTTCAGGGGCCTTGCTCTCCTTGGTGTTTATAAAGCGGGTGCCCATATAGGCCAAATCGGCCCCCATTTGAAGGGCGGTGGCAATATCCCTACCGGTACTGAGGCAGCCAGAGAGGATGATAGTCTTATGAAAGAATTTCTTTATCTCTGCCACTAGGGAAATGGGGTTAATGGTTCCTGCGTGGCCTCCGGCCCCAGCAGATACTAGAATCAATCCGTCTACGCCTGCCTCTGCCGCTTTTTCGGCATGGCGCTTCTTTATGATATCGTGAAATACGAGTCCGCCATAACTATGAACGGCATTCACCAGTTGAGAGACGGCACCCAAAGAGGTGATAATTAGAGGTACTTGATGTTTAATGCAAACTTGTAAATCGGCCTCCAACCTTGGGTTGGTAGGGTGTACAATCAAGTTTACTCCAAAAGGGGCCGCTTTCTTGCCGGTTTCCGCCTCAAATGCTTTTAATTGAGATTTAATCTCTACCACCCATTCCTCAAAACCTTCAGTGGTACGTTGGTTAAGAGCCGGAAAGGTCCCTACAATCCCATTTTTACAACATTCTATGACCAATTGAGGCCCGGATATCAAAAACATAGGGGCTGCTATGGCAGGGAGGGAGAGGTCTTTTATAAAAGCTGCTTTTTCATTCATTTGGATGGGTGTTTTAATTAGTTAAACCTTGTGGGTAACACAAGAATTGTAAGGTATAAATTTATTCTCTCACAAAACTGTGCTACATTTGAAAAATGTTATGCATGCATAACATTTTCAAAAATACTAAATAAATAAGGATGTATATAAAAGAATTTGAAATTCGCTGGAGTGATGTGGATGCCAATGGGCATATGGCCAATGCTGCCTATCTCAATTTTATGAGCCACACACGAATGGCTTTTTTAATGGAGTTGGGATTTAATCAACAATCAATGGTTACCCATAATATTGGGCCGGTGGTTTTTCATGAACACGTCTACTATTTTAAGGAGGCTTTTATAGGCACCCCGGTTAGGGTGAGCTTGGAATTGAACGGACTTAGTGAAGACGGAATGTTTTTTGAATTTCACCACAACTTTTACGACGAAAAGGGGAGAAACTTTGCTCATTGTGAGGTGATGGGTGCCTGGATAGATTTAACTACTAGAAGTCTTACCGGATTGGCCAGGCCTTTATTGAACTCGTTTAACAAGGTACCCAAATCAGGGACCTTTAAGGTGCTTACCAGGGAGGATACCCGTAAGTTTTCCGTGCGTCCCAAGGACTTGGTATAAGTTTATTTCCGGAAAAAATATTTACAAAATACCCTGGAGCAACGCAATAGCAGTTAGCTTGTTCCAGGGTTGCTTTTATGTGTTATGCTGTGGGCTTTATGAGCGTTTTAGCAGCGGCAACCGCTGCTTTGCTATTGCCTACAAAAATTTGATTGTCAACAATAATTACGGGGCGTTTTAAAAAGGTGTAATGCTCTAGGATTAACTCCTTGTAATCGGATTCGGAAAGGTTTTGTTCCTTTAAATTCCGCTCCTTGTAAAGACGGGCCCGCCTACTGAACAGTTTCTCATAGCTTCCTGCCATTTCGGCCATTTGTGAGAGTTGCTCCGGGCTAATACTAGTTGTTTTTATATCCTGAAGTTCAAATTCCGCTCCAGGATTTAATTCTTTTAAAATGCGCTTACAGGTATCACAGCTGCTTAGGTGATATATCTTCTTCATTATTTTCATTTTACGGTTGTTGATAAGACATGCAAAGAAACCCAATTTCCTTGAAAAACACTACATTTATAGCTAATTGGTAATACGTGTACATATGGAAGTTTTGGAACATGCATTTGTTATTAGCCTTTAAAATAGGAAAATACTAAACAAGTTTTTGGAGGAGACCCCAAGGGATCAGTTGTTGCAGATTCCGGAGGGATTTAGGAACAATATTTGGTGGAATATTGCCCATGTGGTGGTAACCCAGCAATTATTGATCTATAAACTTAGTGGCCAGCCCATGCGGGTAGATACCGCATTGGTAGAAAAATTTCAAAAGGGCACGGTTCCCGATGGTACGGCTACGGAAGAGGAGATCAATAAAATAAAAGAGCTCTTATTCGCAACGGTAGAATGGGCACAACAAGATTATGCTAGCGGGCTATTCTCAGATTTTCAGGAGTATACCGCAAGTGTAAACGTGACGCTTTCATCTGTGGAAGATGCCATTGTGTTCAACGTGTTTCACGAAGGGCTGCATACGGGGGCTGTTCTATCCTTGTTAAAAGCGCTAAAGAGAAATGGTTAAGAGCCCAGCTCATAATTTAAATAGGGTTGCACTTCCTTAAAAGGTAAGATCAGCCTAATGGGACCATCTGCATAGGAGGCTATTTCATAGGGGGCGTAGATCATCTCCAGACCTTCGGTAGTTAATCCTATGGTATCGGGCAGGTAAAAAGAATCTCCATAAAACATAAATCCAGTAGCGTTAATACTGTCGGTTTCTGGAATCTGCTCTTGCTTTCTAAACTGCCTTTCCGCATAGAGGGCTAAGGCTTCTTGATTGGAAAACAGTTGGGTATTGTCTAGTTCTACCGCCTTCTTTTTATCAAAGTTTAAAAATCGGATGGACGAAAATCCATGGGCACCCCCCGTAAAGGTATAGGTGTTAATTTGAAGCGTAATTAAGTGGGGGTCTTCGTAGGTGACCTTACCTTCTATAATGGCTTCCCATCCTATTGCCTCATCCTGGAAATGTTGTTTAATATCTAAGTATCCGTTTTTAAAGGATTGCATGGCTTCCGTTATGGTGCTGGCCTCTAAGGTGTCGTCATAATCTAGCATGGAAATTACCTCTTCCCTTACCGCGGTATTAATTGCTTCGCTTAAGGCATCCTTGGGAAGCGCCTTGGGAATGGAAATGGTAATCTCAGGGCAGTCCGCACATTTTTCCGAGGTGAATTCTAGGGGTTCAAACGCAAGTTGCCCGTCGTCCTTGCAACCCAAGATCAAAATTAAAACCAAGAAACACAAGACACTATTTTTCATCGTAGATAGCAATTTTAGAGTATTGCAAAACTACAATTTCATTGGTTTCCCGGAAAGATAAAGGTACATTTGTGATATAACTTATTATTATGGGCAAGAAAACCTTGAGATTCAATAGTAAAACCATTCACGGAGGGCAGTTTCCAGATAAGGCTTATGGAGCGGTAATGCCTCCAATTTACCAGACTTCCACCTATGCACAGACCACCCCGGGCGGACACAAGGGGTACGAGTACTCCAGAAGTGCCAACCCAACCAGAACCGCCCTGGAGAATGCGTTGGCAAGTATAGAAAACGGAAATTACGGACTTGCTTTTGGCAGTGGACTGGCCGCTATGGATGCGGTGATGAAACTCTTGAAGCCTGGGGATGAGGTAATTTCTACTAATGATCTGTACGGAGGTAGTTATCGAATCTTTAAAAAGATATTTGAGCAGTATGGTATTGTGTTTCACTTCGTAGGAATGCAAGATCCAAGTGCTATTGAAGCGCATATCAACAAGAAGACCAAATTAATTTGGGTAGAGACACCTACCAATCCCATGATGAACATTATAGACATTAAAGCGGTGGCGCAATTGGCAAAACAGCAAGGTGTTCTATTGGCGGTAGACAATACTTTTGCTACTCCCTATCTGCAGTTACCCCTAGATCTGGGGGCCGATATTGTAATGCATTCTGCTACCAAGTACTTGGGCGGTCATAGTGATGTTGTGCTGGGAGGTTTGGTAGTGAAGGACAAGGAATTAGCAGATAGACTTTATTTTATTCAAAATGCCAGTGGGGCAGTTTGCGGACCCATGGATAGCTTTTTGGTGCTGAGAGGTATAAAGACCCTGCATGTGCGAATGCAGAGACACTGTGAGAACGGGAGGGCTGTGGCCCAATACCTCGCCAACCACCCAGGCGTAGAAAAAGTGTATTGGCCCGGATTTGCCAGTCATCCCAATCATCAGGTGGCAAAAGATCAGATGAAAGATTTTGGCGGCATGATTTCTTTTGTTCCCAAGGGGGCAGATTATGCCACGGCGATAAAAATTGTGGAAAGGCTAAAGGTGTTTACCCTGGCAGAATCGCTAGGGGGCGTAGAGAGTTTGGCCGGACACCCTGCAAGTATGACGCATGCTAGTATTCCCAAGGAAGAACGGGAGAAAAGCGGCGTGGTAGATTCATTAATAAGGCTGAGTGTGGGAATAGAGGATGTGGACGATTTAATTGAGGACTTGGAACAGGCTTTTTAGCAGTGAAAACAACAAAATTCAATAAAATTGATTGAGAAACACCATAAAAGCCATATTTTTGTCATCAAAATCAATATTAACTTAAGAATAGTAAACTGACAATATTTTTTATGGAAGAAAGGATTAAAGCATTCATGGACGAGGTAAAGGCCCGTAATGGTCACCAACCAGAGTTCATTCAAGCGGTTCAAGAAGTAGCTGAAACCATTATACCCTTTATTTTCCTACCGGGGAATGAAGAGTACAGTGGTAAAAATTTACTTCTAAGAATGGTAGAACCGGAGCGCTTAATCTATTTTAGGGTGCCGTGGGTAGATGACCAAGGAGAGATAAATGTAAACAGGGGGTACCGGGTACAGATGAACTCTGCCTTAGGACCTTATAAAGGCGGCTTAAGATTCCACCCCACTGTAAATGCGAGTGTATTAAAATTCCTTGCCTTTGAACAGGTATTCAAGAATAGCTTAACTACCCTTCCTTTAGGAGGTGGTAAAGGGGGTGCAGATTTCGATCCCAAAGGAAAATCGGACGGGGAGGTCATGCGCTTCTGTCAGTCGTTTATGACGGAGCTTTGCAGACATATAGGTCCAGATACGGATGTGCCTGCCGGAGATATCGGAGTAGGAGCCAGAGAGATAGGGTACCTTTTTGGTATGTACAAGAAAATAAGAAATGAATTCACAGGGGTGTTAACCGGGAAAGGTCTTTCCTATGGTGGTTCCAAAATTCGCCCAGAGTCTACGGGATATGGAACGGTATATTTTGTTCAGAGTATGTTGAACAATATAGACCAAACCATAGAAGGTAAAACGTTTGTTATTTCTGGATCTGGAAACGTGGCCCAGTATGCCGCCGAAAAGGCGATGGAATTGGGTGGGAAGGTGCTTACCCTTTCCGATTCTGGTGGATATATCTATGACAAGGATGGTATTGATTCTGAGAAGTTGGCCTTTGTGATGGATCTAAAAAACAATAGACGAGGAAGAATTTCGGAATACGTGGAGAAATATCCTTCTGCAGTTTATAAGGAAGGGGAAACGCCTTGGGAGGTAGCTTGTGATATTGCCTTGCCATGTGCTACCCAAAATGAATTGAATGGGGAAGATGCGAAGACCTTATTGAAAAATGGATGTATCTGTGTGGCAGAAGGTGCAAATATGCCTTCTACCCCAGAGGCTATAGATAGCTTCTTGGAGGCTAAAATCTTGTTTGGACCAGGAAAAGCGGCCAATGCTGGGGGAGTTTCTACTTCTGGTCTGGAAATGTCACAAAACTCATTGCGACTAAGTTGGACCCGTGAAGAAGTGGATAGCCGACTTCAGAAAATTATGAGCGACATTCATGAGGCTTGTATAGAATATGGCCGTGAAGAGGACGGATTCTGTAACTATGTAAAAGGAGCAAACATTGCCGGCTTTGTAAAAGTGGCCGATGCCATGCTTGCGCAGGGAGTAATATAGTATTTGCAGAAAATACTCAGTAAAAAGTAGGACCGGAATGGCGATTTAAGGCATTTCCGGTCCTTTTTTATGAATGGTACTATGCGTGTAGGGCTAATATCCTGAGCTTTACGGTACCGGGAAGTAAGAGTTCATTTGGTAATAGTGTTCAATTTTTAACCCTAAATACATTCACTATGCAGGTCACTACGAAGGCCATTGTGCTGAAAGCCATAAAATATGGGGAAACCAGCCTGATAGTTACCATGTACACCCTTTCTAGCGGAATACGGACCTATATGTTAAAAGGGGTGCTGGCGGCAAAGAAAGGCAAGCTAAAGGCAGCGTACTTTCAACCCTTGGCGCAGCTAGAAATTGTTGCGGTTCACAAGGATAAAGGCACTTTAGAACATTTAAAAGAAGTGAGGGTGAGCTATCACTTTCAGAGTCTCCATACTCAAATTGCCAAAAATGCCATTACCTTCTTCTTAGCCGAAATGATTGCGAATAGTATTCATGAGGAAGAGCCCAATACAGAGCTTTTTCATTTTATGGAAGCCTCTTTTCAATGGCTAGATACCCATAGCGATTATGCTAATTTTCACCTGCATTTTCTTTTGATGCTTAGTAAGTACCTAGGCTTTTTCCCCGATATGGAAAATAAAGACTACCCCTGTTTCGATCTTTTGGAGGGAGAATTTGTAAAAGAACCTTCCCTAAACCCTATTCTAGAGGGGAGGGAACTATTTTGTTTTAAAAGCATTTTGGGCATAGGTTTTGATGGCATAGAAGGGATTAAGTTGAATAAAAATGACAGGAAGAACCTGTTGAAAAACCTGGTGCTTTTTTATGAGTTGCATCTACAGGGGTTTAGAAAACCGAAAACGTTGGCAGTGTTAAATGAGGTGTTTAGTTAATATGAAAAGGACCGTATTTGTACTTGTCCTTTTGCTTTTTTATGGGGTTAGAGGTCAGGAAATTATTGTGTTGGATGCAGATGATCGGCAGCCGATCTCCAATGTGGTTGTTTATAACGCCGATAAGTCTAAAACAGCGCTATCAGATTTTGATGGGGTGTGCAACCTCTCCCAGTTCCAGGAGGGAGAGCGTATTACCCTGAGACATATCGGGTATCAGATGGTGAAGGCTACCAAAGAAAATCTGTTGAAGAGGGGAAAGGTGTATATGGCCTTAGATGCCGAACAATTGGATGAGGTGGTTATGTCCATTTCCAAATGGGAACAACAACGAAAAGATATTCCTCAGAAAATTGAAGTGATCAATGCCCAAAACATCGCGTTTACCGCGCCTCAAACCTCGGCTGATCTCCTTAGTAATAGCGGAAAGGTCTTTGTGCAAAAAAGTCAGTTAGGGGGAGGGAGCCCAATGATACGTGGTTTTGCAACCAATAGATTGTTGATTTCCGTAGATGGGGTACGCATGAACAATGCGATCTTTAGAAGTGGTAATATCCAAAATATCATCTCATTAGATCCCTTTACCGTGAGGAGTACCGAGGTTATTTTTGGACCCGGTTCCGTTATCTATGGCTCAGATGCTATTGGAGGGGTAATGAATTTTTACACTAAAAAACCGCAGTTTTCTTCCCAGGATAGCCTTTTGGTTACCGGTACTGGAGGTTACAGGTATGCTACGGCCAACAGTGAAAATAGCTTTCATGTAGATCTTAATTTAGGTAAAAAGGAATGGGCCTTTTTATCCAGTTTTTCATACAATGATTTTGGCGACCTGAGGATGGGGTCGCACGGTCCGCAATCTTACCTGCGTACGCAGTATGTGGTAAATGGTATGGGAGAAGGAGATGTAATTAAGCAAAACAAGAATTCTAAATTGCAGCGCCCAACTGGCTATGATCAGCTAAACCTGATGCAGAAAGTGGCCTATAAACCTAATAATAATTGGAATATAGACCTAGGACTGTTTTATTCGGAAACCTCCGATTTTGATAGGTACGACAGGCTGATTAGGCCTTCCAAGGATGGGGACGGACTCCGATCTGCAGAGTGGTACTACGGTCCGCAAAAGTGGTTTATGGGGAATCTTCAGTTTTATCAAGACGGACTTAGAAAATTCTATGATGGGTTAAAAATAACTGCAGCTTATCAAAACTTTAAGGAGAGTAGAAATGAGCGTGGTTTCCAGGATGACTACCTATACAGTACCCAAGAAAATGTGGATGCACTTAGCCTAAATGTGGATCTTGAAAATAAGAGAATGGGCAACTTCAGGCTTTATTATGGGAGTGAGTATGTGTACAATAAGATTGGATCCCATGGTCATAGGCTGCACCTAGGGGACAATACCAATCAGCCATCCGCTTCCCGTTATCCCGATGGGTCTAGTTGGCAAACGCTGGCCGCTTATATAAGTGGGGAGCTCAAAGCAAAACCCAATTTCACCCTCTCATCCGGCCTGCGCTATAGCCATGTGTGGATAAATGCAGATTTTGATCATAGCTTTTACCCGTTTCCTTTTAAAAATGCCGATCTAAGTACTGGCGCTTTAACGGGGAGTGTGGGATTTAGTTGGTTCCCTAGAACGGATTTGCAGCTCACGCTAAACGGTTCTACAGGCTTTAGAGCACCTAATATAGATGATATAGGAAAAGTCTTTGATTCCGAGCCAGGGGCTGTAGTAGTCCCCAATGCGGATTTGGAACCAGAATATGCCTATAATATGGAAATAGGGGTTCGGAAGAATTTTAAGGACCGGTCTACCATTAAAGCAGCAGCCTTTTATACGTATTTGGTAGATGCATTGGTACGTCGCGATTATCAATTTAATGGGCAGGGTGAAATTGATTATCATGGAGAAATGAGCAGGGTGCAGGCCGTGCAAAATGCTGCAATGGCCTATGTGCATGGATTTGAGATTGGAGTGGATGTTTATATGACCGAAAACCTATCCTTGGTTTCCAACTTAACCGTAACCAAGGGGGAGGAAGAAGAGGATGATGGGTCGCATTCTCCAGGTAGACACGTGGCACCGACTTTTGGGGATGTTCACCTTGTTTGGAAGAACCACAGGCTAAAGACCGATCTTTTTGTTAACTATAACGGTGAGATTTCCCATAGCGATATGGCTCTTTCCGAAAGGAAGAAAAGCTATATATATGCGCAAGATGCCAATGGAGACACCTATTCTCCTTCTTGGTATACCCTAAACCTACGTTCCCAATACCAGGTTTCCTCGCCATGGACCCTGCACCTGCACTTAGAAAATATAACGGATCAACGCTACCGTTCCTATTCTTCAGGGATTGTAGCCCCCGGAATTAATTTAATACTCGGTGCGCGCTATTTGTTCTAAATGCTACACTGCAGGGGGAAGAACAACATAGGGGTGGCCTTAACCATGTAAGGTTCAATCCCGCTACAGTAGATTGGTTCCTTTAAGGTTTTTGGTGCTTATTATATCCCTTCACAGGGATGTGGTAGGCCGTATTCATTGGGGGCAATAGAAATTTCTGTCCGCTGAGTTTGGCATGTAGTATTGGCTATTTATATTTTAGCATCGCTCAGTTGGGCCACTAAAATGTGCATCCCTGTCCCAGAGGGCAATGCGCACCTAGTTAATTAGCATTTTAATCCGCTGGGAGTCAAAAGGGTAGTGTTTGCTTGTGTACTTTTAACATTTTTGGGGTAGGGATAAGTTAGATTGAGTTGTTTTATTAGTAACTATTCAAATTAAATTATTATGAAGTCTATGAAAAATTATTTAAAGAATGCAGGATTGATGTTATTTGCTGTAATGGCAATGGTATCATGTGAAAAAAGTGATGATTCTTCCATGGAAGGTGAGTCGTATAATACTAGTTTTGAAATTACTGATGCCCCCGTTGATAATGCCGATGTAAAGGCTGTTTTTGTTACCATAGCCAATGTGTCTGTAGACGGAAAAGCACTGGAAGGCTTTAGCGCTACTACGGTAAACCTAGCCGCTTTAGTAAATGGTAAAACCAAGGCTTTGGGTAATTTGGATCTGCAGGCAAAATCGTATTCAAACATTGTTTTTGAATTGGATTTTGATAAGGATGTCCAAGGTAACTCCCCTGGTTGCTACGTAGAAAGAGCAGACGGAACAAAAGACGCCATAGCAGCCTCTTCCAACAAGATTAAAGTGACCGATACTTTTGAGATCCTTGCACAGGCTAACAATAAAATTGTGGTGGATTTTGATCTTAGGAAAATTATCAAGGAAGAGAAAAGCACCTTGTCTAGCGACTACGATTTTGTAACGATGGCCGAGCTTTCTGCTGGTATTAGAACGGTAAACGCCGCGGTGACCGGAAAAATTTCCGGAATGGTAAACGATTCTAAAAACACTTCGGATAAGATTATTGTGTATGCTTATGAGAAAGGTAAATTCAATGCCGATGTGGAGACTAAAGGGAAAGGTGAGAGTAATGTAACCTTTGCCAACGCAGTAACCAGTTCTGAGGCCAAAGGCCTAAATGGATCCTATAGCTTGGAATTTTTGAAAGAAGGAGAGTACGAGCTTGTTTTTGCCTCTTATAAGGAGGATGCACAAGGTGAATTGTCTTTTAATTCCATGTTGGAAGTAGAGTCTACCACCGGACTTAACCTAGGTGCAATCAATATAACCTCTGCTTTAAATATTACTGCTTCCGTTAGCGTTACGGGGACTGTACAGTAAGAAATCACAAAGGTTTAATAATTTTAAAAGGGGCTGTCCGTTTGGACGGTCCCTTTTTTTTATTCGCATCAGATTGAAGGCGATAAGAATTGGATTTTTAATAAAACGACCAGAAAGGAGGTTCATTTAGTTTGATGAAAAACCAAGTGGAATGATAAAAGATTTTTTTACCGGGGCTAAGATGGGTAAAAATTTGTATAGATTTAGTAGTTTTGCAAACTTAAAATGAAGCATTAGAAGCTGTTATTATGAAGTTTGCAGAATATAAGGGATTGGATTTGCCCAAAGTGGCAGAAGAGATATTGAACTACTGGAAAGAGAACGCCATTTTTGAAAAAAGTGTTTCCTCTCGGGAAGGTAAAGAGAGCTTTGTCTTTTACGAAGGTCCCCCGTCTGCCAACGGTTTGCCAGGGATACACCATGTAATGGCCCGTACCATAAAAGATATCTTCCCAAGATATAAGACCATGAAAGGCTTCCAGGTAAAGCGAAAAGCTGGTTGGGATACCCACGGTTTGCCTATAGAATTAGGTGTTGAAAAGGAATTAGGGATTACCAAGGAGGATATTGGGACCAAGATTTCGGTGGCAGAATATAACGCAGCTTGTAAGAAGGCCGTAATGCGCTATACGGATGTATGGAATTCCATGACCGAAAAAGTAGGGTATTGGGTAGATATGGAGGATCCTTATGTTACCTATAAATCCAAATACATGGAGTCTGTTTGGTGGTTGCTTAAGCAGATTTACGATAAAGGGCTTATTTACAAAGGATATACCATTCAGCCCTATTCCCCAAAAGCAGGGACCGGCTTAAGTTCGCACGAGCTCAATCAGCCTGGAACCTACCAAGATGTTACTGATACTACAGTGGTGGCCCAGTTTAAGGTGAAAAAAGACTCCTTGAACGGTGTTTTTAAAGGTTTGGAGAACGAGATATTTTTTTTGGCGTGGACTACCACTCCATGGACCTTACCTTCTAATACGGCGCTTACCGTAGGTCCCAAGATAGATTATGTGGCGGTTAAAACTTTTAACCAATACACTTTTGAGCCTATGACCGTGGTTTTGGCCAAATCCTTGATAGGAAAACAGTTTACCGGTAAGTACTACCTTGCGGAAAGTGAGGCAGACCTGGCCAACTATACTTCCAAGGACAAGAAAATTCCGTATCAGATCGTTGATGAGGTGAAAGGAGCCGATTTAGTAGGGATTCGATATGAGCAGCTATTAGACTACGCGCAGCCCTATCAGCATCCGGAAAATGCCTTTAGGGTAATTTCGGGCGATTTTGTTACTACGGAAGACGGTACCGGAATTGTGCATACCGCACCTACCTTTGGTGCAGATGATGCCCTTGTAGCCAAGCAGGCAGAACCAGAGGTGCCACCTATGTTGGTGTTAGATGAGAATAACAATCCTGTGCCCCTGGTAGATCTACAAGGAAAATTCCGCCCAGAACTTCAAGAGCTGGCCGGAAAATATGTGAAGAACGAATATTATGAGGATGGTGAGGCGCCCGAAAGGTCTGTAGACGTGGAGATCGCCATCAAACTAAAAGAAGATAACAGGGCATTTAAGGTAGAGAAATATGTGCATAGCTACCCCAACTGCTGGCGTACCGATAAGCCTATTCTGTATTACCCATTAGATTCTTGGTTCATAAAAATTACCGAGGTAAAAGATAAAATGTTCAGCCTTAACCAGACTATTAATTGGAAGCCTAAGGCTACCGGAGAAGGCAGGTTTGGAAATTGGTTGGCAAATGCAAATGATTGGAACCTTTCTCGTTCGAGGTATTGGGGGATTCCCCTGCCTATTTGGCGTACCGAGGATGGCTCGGAGCAACGCATCGTTGGTTCTGTGGCAGAGCTTAAGGAAGAAATGCAGAAAGCGGTGAAAGCCGGATTCCTAGAGGAAGATATCTTTAAGGACTTTGTAGTTGGGGATATGTCCGAGGAGAACTACGAAAAAATAGATCTACATAAAAACATTGTGGATGGGATTACCCTAGTTTCCGATTCTGGAAAACCCATGAAACGCGAAAGTGACCTTATAGATGTGTGGTTCGATAGTGGATCCATGCCCTATGCACAATGGCATTACCCCTTCGAAAATAAGGAATTGATAGATCAAGGGACTACATTTCCTGCCGATTTTATTGCTGAGGGAGTAGACCAGACCAGAGGGTGGTTCTATACCCTGCACGCCATTGCTGCAATGGTGTTCGACTCCGTGGCCTACAAAAACGTGGTTTCTAACGGGCTGGTGCTAGATAAAGAGGGAAAGAAAATGTCTAAGCGTCTTGGGAATGCAGTAGACCCATTTGAGACGATGGACGAGTTTGGACCCGATGCCACTCGTTGGTATATGATCTCCAATGCCAATCCGTGGGATAACTTAAAATTTGATGTGGAAGGGATTGCGGAAGTGAAAAGAAAGTTCTTTGGAACACTCTACAATACCTACTCCTTCTTTGCTTTATACACCAATATTGACCAATTTGATTATTCGGAAGACGATGTGCCGTTGGAAGAGCGACCAGAGATAGATCAGTGGATTTTGTCCGAATTGCATTCGCTGATCAAGACCGTAGACGAGGCGTATGGCGATTATGAGCCTACAAGGGCAACAAGGGCCATTTCCAATTATGTGCAGGAACACCTCAGTAACTGGTATGTTCGCCTAAGTAGAAGACGTTTCTGGAAAGGGGATTATCAGCGCGATAAAATATCCGCTTATCAAACCCTGTATACCTGTTTGGAAACAGTGGCAAAATTGTCTGCACCTGTAGCGCCATTTTATATGGACCGACTCTATAAGGATTTGACCAATACCACCAAAAAGGAACCTTTTGAAAGCGTTCATTTGGCTGATTTTCCAAAGTACGATCCAGCAATGGTGAATAAAGAGTTGGAGAGCAAGATGGATAAAGCCCAAGTAATCTCCTCTTTGGTATTGTCTATTAGGCAAAGAGAGAAAATTAAGGTGCGTCAACCCCTGCAAAAAATTATGATTCCTGTGCTGGACGAAAATCAGAGAAGGGAAGTGGAAGCAGTGGCAGAGTTGATAAAATCTGAGGTTAATGTTAAGGAAATAGAGCTGTTGGACGATGCTTCCGGAATTTTGGTGAAGCAAATAAAACCCAATTTTAAAACTTTGGGGCCAAGGTATGGCAAGGATATGAAGCAAATAGCTGCGGAGGTTGCCAAGCTAGATCAAGAAGATATCTTGAAAATTGAACAAGAAGGCGAAATTAATCTGCAGATTAATAATAAAAGTGTTACTTTACAGCTTGAGGATGTAGAAATATCCTCTCAAGATATTGAAGGTTGGTTAGTGGCAAGTTCAGGCTCCATCACAGTAGCTTTGGACGTATCCATTAATGAGAACCTTAAAAAGGAAGGTATCGCTAGAGAACTGGTGAATAGGATTCAGAACCTTAGAAAGGATTCTGGATTTGAGGTAACGGATAAAATAAATGTTACCCTGTTAAAAAATGGTTTTGTTGAGGAGGCTGTGGATAGTAATATGGCCTATATTAAGTCCGAGACCTTAACAGCAGAGCTAAATTTTGTAGAAAGCTTGGAGAACGGTGTAGAGATAGCTTTCGATGAAATAAATACGAGATTATTCATTGTAAAACATTAGTATTATGGCCGAAGATTTAAAAGTAAGATACTCAGATAAGGATTTAAGCGAATTTAAAGCCTTGATAGAGGAGAAGATCGAAAAAGCAAAAAGTCACCTAGAGCTTCTTAAAAGTTCATATATGAATGATGGGAATAATGGTACGGATGATACCTCGCCCACCTTCAAAGCTTTTGAGGAAGGTTCGGAGACCATGAGTAAAGAAGCAAATACCCAATTGGCAATCCGTCAGGAGAAGTTTATTAGGGATTTGAAGAACGCCTTACTGCGTATAGAAAACAAAACCTATGGCGTATGTCGTGTTACAGGGAAATTAATTAATAAGGAGCGACTAAAGCTTGTGCCGCATGCCACCCTGAGCATCGAGGCAAAAAACATGCAAACCTAACAAATGAAAAAAAACGCCTGAAAAGGCGTTTTTTTTTTAATGCGATTTTTTTGTGTCCATGTTTTTTGTTAGCACAAACAATTGCTTTCTAATTCCATAACCGGTAAGTACCTCCAGGGGAAAATCGAAAAATATGTCTATTTTTGCCGCATCTATTTTTTAAGTAATGAATTTAAAAAAATCGCTTATCATTATTCTCCTGATCCTCTTGGTAGACCAGGTGAGTAAATTCTATATTAAAACCAGCTTTATGTTGGGAGAATCGGTAGAAGTTTTTAGCTGGTTCAAAATTTTGTTCATAGAGAATGAAGGGGCCGCTTGGGGCACCAAGCTAAGCGATATCCTGCCCATTTCCGATAGGGCAGGGAAACTAGTACTCACAATTTTCAGGCTTTTTGCAATTGTAGGGATTGGCTATTGGTTGTTAGATACCATTAAGAAACACGCCTCCAAAACCCTAATCATAGCAGTATCCTTAATATTTGCCGGAGCGTTGGGGAATATCATAGATTCCGTATTTTACGGAGTAATCTTTGATCATAGTTATTCTCAGGTGGCTACTGCCTTTGCAGCAGAGCCCTATGGGAGTATTTTTCACGGGAAGGTGGTAGATATGCTATACTTTCCAATGATAGACACGGTGTGGCCATCCTGGGTCCCTGTAATTGGAGGGAATACCTTCCGCTTCTTTGAGCCGGTGTTTAACATTGCGGATATGGCTATTAGTACTGGAGTCGGAATTCTGATCGTCTTCAATAAAAAAGCCTTCGGACCCTCTCCGGAAGAGGCTAAAACGAATAAATCCGCTCAGGAGTAACGCAATAGTCCATAGGGACATCGTGGGGTTCGCTGTCAGATATCTCATCCTCAGCCGGGAAAAATGAAAGGCCTACCTTTATAAGGTCTGGCCTGCAGTCTTTAAGCAAGCTGTCATAAAATCCCTTGCCATATCCTACCCTATTGCCTTTAAGGTCAAATGCCAGTAAGGGCATAAATACCACATCTAGCTTATTAGGGGGAATCTCTATTCCATCTACGGGTTCTGGAATGTTCCAATGATTTTTCTTGATAATACTGCTGTCGGTAAGTAGGTAGTTAACCAATTGTTGATTGTCGGCCATTTTTGGAAGCACCACATTTTTATCCTTGCCTTGCAAAATGGATAAGAGCATGCTGGTGTCTACCTCTTTTTGTTCGGTAATGCTTAAAAATAAGTGGTAAAAGGAATAATCCCAGATAGGGACTTTTAAAAGTTGATTGGCAATAGCTAAACTGAAATCATCAACTTGCTGATTGCTAAGATCTTTTCGGCGATTTTTGTAGCGCAACCGCAAATCCTTCTTCAGCATACGTAAAAGTTATGAGTAGGGGGCGTGATTCCTTTTTGGGGAATAGTGGATTAAATTTATTGGGAAAGCTATTCTTTGGTGGATACCTTTAATTTGTAATAGACCTTAAAAATGCCCATTATAATTAAGTATGTTCCGAGCGTAATGATGTAATTGTCCATTGCTTTGTCGCCTTATTTTTTTTAAATATAGCAAAAAAAGAGGTAGATTATCCGTAAAAAGCACTATTTAATCGATGAAATGCACTGTTTTTAACGTTTCATTATGGTTTGGAGGGGTTTTTCAGGCCAAAAACCTTGTTTTCTGGTCCGAGTAGCCAAAAGCTATACCCCTAAAACTGGAGGCTATTTATTGTATTAGTAGCTGGTTTCTAGAGTGCTATGTCTAAGTGGTTAGCTATAGGAAAATGACCTTCCCGTGGTGGGAGGAAAAAAATAAAAGCCTTTTGGGATGGTCTAAGGATTAAGCTTTCTAGCTCAGGGTATTTTGTAGTGTCCATTAAAAACTGGGATTTCCTATGAGCTCTAATAAAATCGCAGTAATTTTCGTTACTAATTAATAAAGGAGAAACCTTAAATAATAATGCCTTATATACCTCTTGAAGTTCAATTGAGATCGCTGCCCGAAAATCCGGGAGTTTATCAATTTTATGATGCCGAAGAAAAGATACTCTATGTGGGGAAAGCCAAAAACCTTAAAAAAAGGGTGGGTTCCTATTTTAATAAAAAGCACGAGTACGGAAAGACTCGGGTCCTTGTAAAAAAAATTAAACAGATAAGGCATATTGTGGTTCCAACAGAATCGGACGCGCTGCTGTTAGAGAACAACCTAATAAAAAAATATAGGCCTCGGTACAACGTGCTGTTGAAAGACGATAAGACCTATCCGTGGATCTGTATAAAAAACGAACGGTTTCCCAGAATTTTTCCCACCAGAAGATTTATCAAAGATGGGTCTGAGTATTATGGGCCCTATACCAGTATGAAGACCGTACACACCTTGTTAGACCTTATAAAAAGTGTGTATCCGTTGCGTACCTGCAATTATGACCTTTCCCCAGATAAAATTGCGGGAGATAGGTATAAGGTCTGTCTAGAATATCATTTGGGAAATTGTAAGGGGCCTTGTGAGGGATTGCAATCCGAAGAAAACTACAACCGTCAAATAGCGGATATCCGAGAGATTATAAAAGGCAACTTTAAATCGTCCTTACACTACTTTAGAAACCAGATGAAAACCTTGGCCGAGGAAATGAAATTTGAGGAGGCCCAGAAGATCAAGGAAAAGATAGAAGTGCTAGAAAACTACCAGGTGAAATCAACCATCGTAAACCCCAACATCAATAATGTGGATGTGTTTACCATTGTCTCGGATGATGCCTATGCCTATATTAACTTTCTTCAACTTTCGCATGGATCCATTATCCGGTCTCATACCATGGAAATAAAGAAAAAGTTGGATGAAACGGATGAGGAGTTACTGCAATTGGCGGTGGTAGAGATTAGGCAGCGATTTAACTCCCAGTCTAAGGAAATTTACCTACCATACCGCATAGAGCTAGAAAAGCATCTGAAAATTGTGGTGCCCAAATTGGGGGATAAAAAGAAGATTATGGAACTCTCGGAGCGGAATGCCAAATTTTTCCGTCAGGAGCGATTTAAACAGATAAAAATAATTGACCCAGATAGGCATACCAATCGCCTAATGGCGCAGATGAAGACCGATCTCCGATTGTCTAAAGAACCCCGGCATATAGAGTGTTTTGATAACTCCAATATTCAGGGGACCCACCCGGTTGCGGCCTGTGTAGTGTTCAGGGATGGTAAGCCCTCCAAAAAAGAATACAGGCACTACAATATTAAAACCGTGACGGGGCCAGATGATTTTGCCTCCATGGAAGAGGTGGTCTTTAGGCGATATAAGCGGTTAATGGAAGAGGAAGAGTCCCTACCAGAGCTTATCATTATAGACGGGGGAAAGGGGCAGTTGTCCGCAGCACTTAAAAGCTTGGATGCCTTGGGACTTAGGGGTAAGATAGCTATTGTGGGCATCGCCAAAAGATTGGAGGAAATATTTTTCCCGGAAGATCCCATCCCGCTGTATTTGGATAAAAAATCTGAATCCCTTAAAACAATACAGCAACTACGGAATGAAGCACACCGGTTTGGGATTACCTTCCATAGAAACAAAAGAAGCAAGGCGGCTATTAATTCGGAGCTAGAGTCTATAAAGGGGATTGGGGGTAAGACCGTGGAAACCTTGCTTAAAAAATTTAAATCGGTAAAAAGGGTCAAGGAAGCCAGCTTAGAGCAGCTGGCAGAAACCGTGGGAAGCGCCAAAGCAAAAATAATTTATGAAACCTTTCATTAATCCCCTATTTTAGTACTATGCCTAAATTTTTATTCCCCTTGCTGTTTCTTGGTTTTTCCGCGCTGCTGTGCGGGCAGGACACTACTGGGAATAAAGATTTAAAAGTAGGGCTGGTGCTTAGTGGCGGCGGAGCCAAAGGCCTTGCCCATATTGGGGCGTTAAAAGTAATTGAGGAGGCCGGGGTCACTATAGATTATATCGGTGGTACCAGTATGGGGGCTATTGTAGGGGCCCTCTATGCATCGGGATATACCGCTTCCCAGCTAGATTCTATCTTTAAAAGCACTGATTTCACCGCACTTATACAGGATAATGTGCCAAGAGGGGCCAAGACCTTCTATGAAAAGGAAGACTCGGAAAGGTATGCCATTACCCTTCCCTTCAATAAATTTAAAATAACCATTCCACAAGGTATCTCTGGGGGGCAGAGTATTTACAATGAATTTGTGAGGTTGCTCTACCATGTAAAAGATGTGAGTAACTTTAATAAGCTTCAAATTCCATTTGTCTGCATCGCAACCGATGTGGAAACGGGGGATGAGGTGCGTTTAGAGGGGGGGTATTTACCTCAGGCTATCTTGGCCAGCGGTACCTTTCCTTCGCTTTTTAGACCGGTAGAAATTGATGACAAAGTGTTGATAGATGGTGGGGTGGTTAATAATTACCCCCTAGAGGAGGTGAAAAAAATGGGTGCCGATGTGATCATTGGTGTAGATGTGCAGCACGGACTTTCCGATAGGGAGTCCTTGAAATCTGCAACAGGTATCCTTTTGCAGATCAATAATTATAGAACGGTGAAGGCTATGGAACGCAAAGCAGAACAGACCGATATCTATATTACACCCAATATTAAGGGGTACTCGGTCATCGATTTTGGTTTTGGTGGTGCTATAATAGATGAGGGGGAAAGGGCAGCCCGACTTAAAATTAAGGAGTTGGAAGGGTTGGCCAAGAAGCCTATAACCAAACAGAAGGGGGTAGTGCCAGCGAAACTTAAGGATACCATTCATGTGAATGAATTAATGATACAGGGGAACCATAATTATTCCAGGGCCTATATTATGGGGAAGTTGCGATTTAATGAGGATGATGAGATCACCTTTGCAAAGCTACAGCGCGGTATTAATAACCTATCTGCAACAGGGAATTTTAAGTCCATAAAGTATGAGCTGCTTAGCAATGGACCGGGAGTTGGATTGCTGCTAAATGTGAAGGAGAATCCGGATAAAATGTTTATTAGAGGCGGACTCCACTATAACGGTCTCTACAAAAGTGCCGGAATTGTAAATTTGACTAGGAAGAATTTTTTGATGGATGATGATGTGGCCTCCCTAGATCTTATAGTAGGGGATAATCTAAGGTATCGGCTAGAGTATTATGTAGATAAGGGATTTTACTGGAGTTTCGGAATCAATTCCGAGTTCGATCATTTTAATAAGGAAGTAGATTTTGCCTTGATAAAATCTAACTTCGAGGTAGATGCCAGTTCCAATATCCAAAAGATTAATCTAAGTGCCACCGATCTCACCAATCAGATATATCTACAAACAGTATTAAAGGAAGAGTTCTCCTTTATTTTAGGGATGGAGCACAAGCTGTTGAAATACAGTACAAAAACGCTTAACCTTGCAGAGCCTTCCGAGGCACCCAGCCTCCCCTCTAATGGAAGGACCTATTTTGAGAAAAGCGATTTTTACAGCGCGTACGGGAAGCTGACGTTTGACACCTACGACGATATTTTCTTTCCTACCAAAGGTCTTTTCTTTGACGGGGATTTTCATTTTTATGTGCTTTCGTCCGACTTCAATAACAATTTTAAAGAATTTTCTGTGGGCAGGGCTAGGATGGGAGGTGCCTTTAAATTATTGAATAAGGTGTATTTTCAAATGGAACACGAAGGAGGTTTTAAATGGGGGAAGTCGCCCGTAGCCTCTATGGACTTTGTGCTGGGTGGGTATGGCACCCAATTAACCAATAATGCCATACCTTTTATGGGGTACGACTTCTTAAGTCTTGTGGGGAATAGCTATGTAAAGGCAACCGTGAAGTTAGACTATGAGTTTTGGCCTAAAAACCATCTGCTCTTGAAAGCTAATTATGCCAATGTGGGGGACGACCTATTTAGGACCGCAGATTGGTTTGATATTCCGGAATATTCCGGTTACGGAATTGGATATGGCCTAGAGTCTATTCTTGGTCCCGTCCAAGTTTATTTTACATTCTCCCCCGAGAAGAAGGAGAATCATCTTTTTTTTAGTCTCGGGTATTGGTTTTAAGGCCTCTAAAAGGTTAAAATTATCAATTTGTCAGTTAAGACAGTTTTTATTGCGATATTTGCTAGGAACAGTATTAGTAAATAAGCATGCTGCAATTTAGGGTTGATATTAGTGCCCACCTCAGGGCAATGTGGTAAGTGGTTCCAGGATTTTCTATCTTTTAAGGAATCTATGGAGAGGGGATGTTCTCCCTTATTCCGAAGTACGTTTTTCAAAACATTTCAATCAACTTAAAAAAACAATATCATCATGGCTACAGACAATACCTCATTAAAACTGCCCAAGGAGAATCCGGAGGCGGAAGATTTTTTACCTATTCTAGGAACAGATCATATAGAATTATATGTGGGGAATGCTAAACAGGCCGCCTACTATTATATGGCTGCCTGGGGGTTTCAGCCTCTTGCTTATGCCGGTCTAGAAACGGGGGTTTCGGACAGGGTGTCCTATGTGCTGCAACAAGACAAAATAAGATTGGTACTTACTTCTCCCCTAGTATCCGGTGGGGATATCAATAGGCATTTAGATGCTCATGGAGATGGGGTAAAAGTAATTGCCCTATGGGTAGATGATGCTAGGAAAAGCCATATGGAAACGGTAAGTCGTGGAGCGGAGAGCTATATGGAGCCTAAAGTGAAAAAAGATGACAAAGGGGAAGTGGTGCTGTCCGGGATCCATACCTATGGGGAGACCGTGCATATCTTTGTAGAGCGTAAGAATTACAAGGGGGTTTTTATGCCGGGTTATAGGGCGTGGGACCCATATTATAAGGCGCCGGATGTGGGGCTAAAATATATAGATCACATTGTGGGTAATGTGGGGTGGAACGAAATGAACAAATGGTGTGAGTTTTATGCCAAGGTCATGGGATTTGCACAATTGGTGTCTTTTGATGACAAAGATATATCTACAGAGTACACAGCGCTGATGAGCAAGGTGATGAGTAATGGGAACGGGCGTATCAAATTCCCGATCAACGAACCTGCATCGGGGAGGAAAAAATCTCAAATAGAAGAATTTATACAGTTTTATAATGGTTCTGGGGTGCAGCATATGGCACTCGCTACGGATAATATTATAGAGACCGTGGGATCCCTTAGGTCTAGGGGCGTAGAGTTCTTGAGTATTCCGCCTAGTTATTATGAGGACGTTTTGGATAGAGTGGGCGAGATTGATGAGGAATTGGCCCCCTTAAAGGAGCTTGGAATTTTGATAGATAGGGATGATGAAGGCTATCTTTTACAAATATTTACAAAGCCAATTTTGGACAGGCCTACCATGTTCATAGAAATCATCCAAAGAAAGGGAGCAAAATCATTTGGAAAGGGAAATTTTAAGGCCCTTTTTGAGGCGATAGAAAGGGAGCAGGAGTCGCGTGGAACCCTCTAAATAGAACGGATGTCTTAACAAAATCTTAATTTTATATTTAGCGGTATTAAATAATGTTAAGGTGAGCGTTAAAGTACGTTAAAACCTATTCCAAAAGGGATGATTGTTTTAAATTTGTACTCGCAAGGGGTGGTTCCCTTGCAACTTTAAGTATTGGTTTTTCATAATTTAAAGTTTGGTTGGTTATTTAGGAAAGCCCGGTCTAACGACTGGGCTTTTTTTTTGTTACAATACTTTGGTGTAATTCTTGTTTAGATTAGTAGAAGAACGGTGAAAATCAAAGGTTTTTATTAATTTTACAACATCCAAAGAATATGAAAAAGATAAGCGTTGTCCTGATATTGATTTTAGGACTTTTCTTGAACTCCCAAAACCAACCGGCCCTAGGCGGGACTACTGACCTATACCTAGACTCAGATAAAGAAAGGGAATCTGCCTTTAAACCGGGGGAATGGCTTAAGTTCCGAATTCATTACGGTTTTTTAAATGCCAGCTACGCCACCTTACATGTAAGTTCTAAAGAATTTAATGGGGTTCCCGTGTACCACGTGGTCGGGAATGGAAAAACTACTGGATTTGCCAGTTTGTTTTTTAAGGTAGACGATACCTATGAAAGTTATTTTGATCAGGAAACCGGTAGGCCCTATAAATTTATCCGAAATATCAATGAAGGTGGATATACCAAGGATATTGAGGTGAATTTTGATTATGATTCGGAGACTGCGGTATTAAAAGATAAAAAGAACGATAAAAAGTTTAAATTTACTATTCAGGATGATATCCAGGATTTGGTTTCAGCCTTTTATTATCTTCGCAACAATTATAATTTTGAGGACTTGAAACTGAATGAAAGCATTAAACTTAATATGCTTTATGATGATGACGGAGTATTTAATTTTAAACTTAAATACTTGGGCAAAGAGGTCCTAAAAACTAAATACGGCAAAGTAGAGAGCTTAAAGTTTAGGCCGTACGTTCAATCCGGTAGGGTATTTAAGGAGCAGGAAAGCTTAACCCTATGGGTCTCCAACGATAAGAATAAGATTCCTGTACTTATCCAGGCAGATTTAAAAGTTGGGTCTATAAAGGCTAGTTTGGATGGGTATAATGGACTTAAGCATCAGTTTAAAATAATAATGGACTAAAATGAACAAAGAGCATATAGATTCCCAGATCTCCAAATTAGAAGAAAAATACAAGGATTCTGGGCAAGATCTTAGTTCTTATTTAGATGGGCTGCTCTATCAGCGGTACCTCACCTATTGGGATTATATTAATTTGGATACCTTGCTCAGTATACAAGTGCCAAGGACCCACTTCCCCGATGAGGAAATCTTCATCATGTACCACCAGATTACCGAGCTTTATTTTAAGCTTATCCTACACGAACAAAAACAACTGGTGGATGATAAATCTCAAAATGTAGACTTCTTTATAGAGAAGGCAAATCGGATTAATAGCTACTACCAAGTCTTAATATCGTCCTTTAGTGTGATGATAAAAGGGATGCAGCGGGAACAATTTATGCAATATAGAATGGCCTTGTTGCCGGCCAGTGGTTTCCAATCTGCGCAATATAGGATGATTGAGCTTTATGCGACCCCCATGGAGAATTTGGTAGATTACAAGGAAAGGGCAAATTACTCTTCCAGGAATTCCATAGAGGAGCTCTATGAGCATATCTATTGGAAAAAAGGGGCCACCGATAAAGCAACAGGGGAAAAGACGCTCACCCTTAAGCAGTTCGAATACCGATACACGCCTAGATTAATTAGAATAGCAAAGGGGCTGAAGGATAATACCATCTACGAAAAATACCAACAGCTTCCCAAAGCTGCCAAGGAGAATAAAACCTTGATTGATGCGTTAAAGGCTATGGATATGAATGCCAACGTAAACTGGCCGCTGATGCATATGGGGTCGGCCTATCGCTACCTAACCAAGGATGATGCCCAGATTGAAGCTACCGGGGGCACCAATTGGAAGCAATATTTGCCGCCTAGTTTTCAGAAAGTGGTCTTTTTTCCGGAGCTGTATACAAAACAAGAGTTAAATGATTGGGGGAAACAATGGGTAGACCATATCTTTAACCCCGAAAAAGTAAAAAGTGACAATGAGTAAGTATTGGGCCCTAGTTTTTAGTTTAGTATTAGTTGTTTCCTGTAAGGAGGATAACACTCAAAAAGATGACTTGGCAGAAGTTGTAACCATTCAGAAGCCTGTGGAGGTGGAAGAGTTTGGATTCAATCTGTCCGACTTTGAGGTGTTGAGGGATACCGTAAGGAAAGGGGATATCTTTGGGGAAATTATGCTTCGGAATAAGGTAGGCTATCCTAAAATAGCTGCTATTACCCAACAGTATAAAGATACCTTTGATGTCCGAAAATTTAATGTAGGGAAACCCTATGTAATTCTAAAATCCAAGGATACGGTGAACGCTGCCCAGGTATTTATTTACCAAAACGATCCTATTAACTATACCGTGGTGGATTTACGAGATACCGTAGTAGCCTATAGGAAAAAGCAAAAGGTGAAATATGTAGAAAGGGAAGCGTCTGGGGTAATAGAAACCTCCTTGTCCGAAGCTATTTTGGATCAAGGAATAGACTATAATATTACCAACAGACTTTCTGAAATATACGCTTGGAATATTGACTTTTTTAGGTTGCAAAAGGGCGATAAGTTTAAGGTTATCTACAAGGAGAAATATATTAACGATACCATATATGCTGGTGCAGGAAATATAGAGGCTGCTTATTTTGAGCATAATGGGGAGCCGTTTTACGCCTTTAATTTTGTGGCCGATTCCGTGAGGAATATCAGTGAGTATTTTGATCAGGATGCTAAGAATCTTAGGCGTGCATTTTTGCGCTCCCCTGTACAGTTTAGTAGGATATCCTCTAGGTATAACCTTAAAAGAAGAATTGCCTACTATGGCAACCGGATACGCCCGCATAAAGGAACGGATTATGCCGCTCCCCTAGGAACTCCCATTATGGCGACGGCAAGTGGTACGGTGACAGAATCTACCCAAAGAGGCGGAAACGGGAAATATGTAAAAATAAAGCATAACAGTACCTATAGTACCCAATACCTGCACATGAAGGCGCAAAATGTGAAAAGAGGGCAATTTGTAAAACAAGGAGATATCATTGGGTGGATTGGGATGACCGGAAATACCAGCGGACCCCATGTGTGTTACCGCTTCTGGAAAAATGGACGGCAGGTAGATCCCCTACGTGAAAAGTTGCCAGATGCAGACCCCATTGCCGATAGCATAAAAGTACAATACCTAGAACATATCGCTCCAATTAAAGAACGGTTGGACTGTATAGAATATATAGCGCTTCCGGAGGAAGACCTTTTAACACTAAACAATTAAGATGGCTCAACAGCACAGTAACCCTACCAAGACAGAAGCTTGGAAAAAATTATCTTCACATTTTAAGGAGAATGCAGCTAAAACCATAAACGAATACTTCGCTTCACATCCAGATCGTGCAGAAGATTTTTCTATTTCTTGGAACAATTTTACAGTAGACTATTCCAAAAATAGAATCTCTGCGGAAACCATGGAGTTGCTTTTGCAACTTGCTAAGGAAGTGGGATTGTCTGCTGCTATTGCCGATCAGTTTAACGGCAAGGAAATTAATGAAACCGAAGGTAGGGCCGTATTGCACACCGCATTAAGGGCTAAGGAAACCGATGTAATAAAAGTAGCTGGTGAAAATATTGTTCCTGAAGTTTTTGCGGTGAGGAATAAGATGCAGCAGTTTAGCGAGTCCATTATTTCCGGAGCCGCGAAAGGATACACGGGAAAAGCCTTTACCGATGTGGTGAATATAGGTATTGGAGGATCGGACCTTGGTCCGGAAATGGTTGTAAAAGCCCTAAAATATTATGGCAACCATCTTAAGACGCACTTTGTAAGTAATGTAGATGGGGATCACGTACACGAGATTCTAAGAGATTTGGATCCAGAAACAACCTTGTTCGTGGTAGTATCAAAGACTTTTACCACTCAAGAGACCTTAACCAATGCTACTACCATAAAAAAATGGTTTTTAAAACACGCCTCTCAAGCGGATGTGGCCAAACACTTTGCTGCAGTTTCTACCAACACGGAAAAAATTTCGGAGTTTGGGATAGCAGCAGAAAATGTATTCCCTATGTGGGATTGGGTAGGAGGCCGTTTCTCCCTGTGGAGCGCAGTAGGTCTTTCTATTTGCTTAGCAGTAGGCTATAAGAATTTTAGTGAATTGTTAGACGGTGCCCATGAGATGGATACCCATTTTAAAAATACCGAGCTGGAGAATAATATTCCAGTGGTATTGGCACTGATCAGTATATGGTACAATAATTTCTATGGCGCCGAAACAGAGGCTGTAATCCCTTATTCCCAATACCTCTCTCGTTTTTCTGCCTACCTCCAACAGGGGGTGATGGAAAGTAACGGGAAAAGCGTGGATAGAAATGGAAATCGAGTAGATTATCAAACAGGGACTATTATCTGGGGAGAACCTGGTACTAATTCCCAACATGCCTTTTTTCAGTTAATCCATCAAGGAACCAAAGTGATTCCTACCGACTTTATTGGGTTTAAGAAATCGCTCTACGGGGATACCGACCACCACAATAAATTAATGGCCAACTTTTTTGCGCAGACCGAGGCGCTGATGAATGGCAAATCGGCCGAAGTGGTGGAGCAAGAGCTTCAGAATAATAATACCCCAGAAGATGCGATTGGCCGGATCTTGCCATTTAAGGTGTTTGAGGGTAACAAGCCTACCAATACCCTTCTTATAGATAAATTGACTCCAAAATCCTTGGGCTCCCTTATTGCCCTCTATGAGCATAAGATCTATGTGCAAGGCGTAATTTGGAACATCTATAGTTATGATCAATGGGGCGTAGAGTTAGGGAAGCAATTGGCCACGGCTGTCTTAAATGATATTGAAGGTGAAAATATTGCCGATCATGATGCCTCTACGTTAAATCTTTTGCACTTATTTAAGAAATAGTGCGAAAGCTTGGCATTTCGTCGAATCGTCCATAACTTCTTGAAAGCTATATATCCTTCCTGAGTTTTTTTGTTAAATTTGCGCCAACTAATTTAACATTGAATTAATATACGGATGCAAAAAAATGAACATGTTTGCAGCGTTAATTAAAAACTCTTTAACTCTAGAAGGATGAGAAAAATTTACTTGGTTTTTGCCTTGCTTTTAAGCACGGCGATCGGATTTTCACAGGGAATCATTACCGGTTCTGTGATAGACGGTGATTTAGGTGGACCCTTACCGGGTGCAAATGTTATGGTACAAGGTACCTCTACGGGTGTTGCTGCGGATTTTGACGGAAACTTTAGTATTCAAGTTCCGAAAAATTCTGGTACTCTGATAATTTCGTACATCGGTTTTATCAATAAGAGAGTCAATTTTACCAAAACAGGTAATATTGGTGCTATAACTTTAATGCCCGATGCAGAGGAGTTAGAAGGCGTTGTTGTTGTAGGATCCGGTATTATCGATTTGGCTAGGGACAGACAAACCCCTATCGCTGTATCTACTATTAAGGCCGCAGATATTGCACTTAAAGGTGGGAATTTGGAATTTCCGGAATTGTTAAAATCTACACCTTCTGTGTATACCTCTAGGAGTGGTGGTGGATTTGGGGATTCAAGAATCCAAGTGCGCGGTTTTGACCAATCTAATACAGCTTTCTTATTAAACGGACAGCCTATCAACGGAATGGAAGACGGTAAGATGTACTGGTCTAACTGGCAAGGGGTAACAGATGTTGCTAATGCCGTACAAGTACAAAGAGGATTGGGTTCTTCTAAGTTGGCAATTTCCTCAGTTGGTGGTACTGTAAACATTGTTACCAAAACGGTAGATACCAAAGAAGGTGGATTTGCGCAGACCATGATCGGTAACGATAACTACCTAAAAACTTCTGCCTATTACTCTACTGGGTTGAGCGAAAAAGGCTGGGCTTTTTCTACCCTTTTAGGTCATTGGCAAGGAGATGGTTATAACGATTTTATGGGAGGAAACGGTCAAACCTACTTCTTCTCTGTAGGATATGTACCTAATGAGAATCACACCTTTAACTTTTTAATTACCGGTGCCCCTCAAATTCACTACCAGAGAAACAGATATACCATCGCTACCCTTCTAGAAAAAGGAAAAAGGTATAATGATCAGTGGGGATATTTAAATGGTGAGTTTAGAAATACTTCTGGAAATTATTACCACAAGCCAATAGCTAACCTTAGCTGGGACTGGAAAATGAGTGATAACTCCGAGTTGTCTACGGTGCTTTATGCATCCTACGGTAGAGGTGGATCTATTGGACTTAGAAACTACTCTTCCCAAGGTGAGGATAATTTCGATTTAACTGGTCAGTACAGATACAACCGCTCTCTTCCAAGAAACTCCAGTGGTTTAATTGTTGGGGAAAGAAGAGCTAATGGTCGTGAGGCAGATATTCTACGTTCTAGTGTTAACGAGCATAGATGGTTTGGAGTGGTAAGTAACTTTAACCATAAGATCAATGATCAGTTGAGTTTTAACGTTGGTTTTGACGGAAGGTCTTACCACGGTGAGCACTTTAGAAGAGTGGTAGACTTTTTTGGTCTAGATGGTTGGGATGATGATACCAACAATCAGCAATTGGGGTCAGACTATGTAGTTACAGAAGCTTATAGTCCAAATCCTTGGAAAGCTACTTTCCACAGTACGCCAAGGGATCAAAGAATTGCTTATGACAACCCGGAAGACATTCGTTACTTGGGTGGTTTTACCCAGTTAGAGTACGCTGGTGAAAAGCTATCGGCTTTTGTTCAAGGTGCGGTATCTACTCAGTCTAACCAAAGGTTCGACTATTTTAACTACGCCAAAGGGAACGAAGCTTCCGAAAAGGTTACCAATTCTGGTTATAACGTAAAAACTGGGGCCAACTATAACTTTAATGCGCAGCACAACCTATTTGTTAATGCCGGTCATTATTCACGTCAGCCTTACCAGGACAATATGTTCCTAAACTTTAGGAACGAGATCAATCCATTGTTGACTAATGAAAAGATTACTGGTTTTGAAGCTGGATACGGCTTTAGAAGTAGTGTTTTTGCAGCTAACGTAAACGCGTATCACACTACTTGGGATGATAGAGTAGTAAGTGGTAGCTTAAGCTCTGGAGACGGATTTTATCAGTACCAAGGGGTAAAGCAGGTGCATACTGGAGTGGAGGTAGATTTTACTTTAAGACCTACAGACAATCTTCAGTTTAGAGGGTATACCTCCATTGGAAACTGGGAGTATGATGGAAATGCTAGACAGACGGTATATGACGATAACCAAAATGTAGTAGCCGAAGGAGATCCATTATACCTTGAGGGAGTTAAAGTAGGCGATGCTGCACAGTTTACCTACGGTTTTGGAGGAAGGTACGAGTTTGTTAGAGGACTTAGTGTAGATGCGGATTATAATAAATTCGATAATCTTTATGCTGGATTCTTGCCAACAGATGATGAGTTTGCCACCCCTAACAACCGAGGATCAGTAAAACTTCCTTCATTTGGCTTGTTGGATGCTGGCTTAACCTATGATTGGCAGGTGAGTTCTGCTTACAACTTGGTGTTTAGAGTGAACGTAAACAACGTTACAGACGAGGAGTATATTTCTGAATCCCTGACCAACATTCACGTGGAGCCGGGAGACGATACGTATAAGGGAGTAAGTGTTAATAACAGAGCTTATTTTGGTTTTGGAAGAACATGGAACGCAAGTATTCGTTTGAAGTTCTAAGGAACCTTCTCCATAATAAATTTGAAAACCCTGCCATCGGCAGGGTTTTTTTATACTTAAAAAGTCAGTACATTTATAGCTTAAACTTATAACTATGTACGAAGCATTATTAAACACACATTCTTATTTGGCCTATGTGGCTTTGGCCGTACTCTTTTTGGCGGTCGCCAATGCAATTTTGGGATGGACGGGTAACAAAGACTTTACCCTGACCAAAGATTTTAGGATTAGCCTTTTTGCCATGATCTTGGCTCACTTACAACTCTTGGTAGGACTGATACTATTCTTTGTGTCCCCCAAGGGATTGAATGCCATTCAAACATTGGGAATGGGAGGAATGAATTCCGCTGCCCGTTTAGTGGCGGTAGAGCATCCTTTTATTAATATTATTGCGCTCGTACTAATTACCATTGGTTGGTCTAGGCATAAGAAAATATTGGAAGCCAAACGAAAGTTTAAGACCATCACCATTTTCTACGGCTTGGGTCTGCTACTTATATTAAGTAGAATTCCATGGGCACAATGGCTTAATTAGTCGCATATAAATTTATGGAGCCTACCTACACCAGTAGTTAAGCGGGCAGGCTCCTTTTTTTAGATAAATAAATCACCATTATCCAACCCTAACCTTTATACTATGAAAAAACTACTATCCCTACTATTTTCTTTGTTGGCGATCCCCATGATGGCCCAGGAAATCTCCCTTTTTAACGGAAAAGACCTTAGCGGGTGGACAGTCTACGGTACCGAGAAATGGTATGTGGAAGACGGCTTGTTGGTCTGTGAAAGTGGGCCCGATAAAGCCTATGGGTACTTGGCTACCAATGAACATTATAAAGATTTTGAGCTTAGCCTAGAGTTTAAGCAGGAGGCAGATGGTAATAGTGGCGTGTTTATACGCTCTACCATAGAGGGTACCAAGGTAAGTGGCTGGCAAGTAGAGGTAGCTCCTTCCGGACACCATACAGGAGGTGTGTACGAGTCTTATGGAAGAGGATGGTTGGTTAAGCCAGATCCAGAAAAAGAAGAAGTACTGAAGGAGGGGGAATGGAATACCATGAAGATCCGTCTTTCTGGTGGCACCCTAACCTCTTGGTTAAACGGTACCGAAATGGTACGGATTAACGATGAGAAGATAGCCCAGGGAGAAGGTTCCATTGCCCTACAGATACACGATGGTGGCGGTATAAAGGTTAAGTGGAGAAACATTAAGCTTTCCCTGCCTCAGTAACCTATTAGGGAATCGGTCGTATTAGAAAGAGGTATACCGGAAAATGATCGCTGTAGCCGCCTACGTAATTGCCATTGGCGTACGTTCGTAATGGGTACCCCTTGTATTGGCCTTTAGGATCAATTAGGTAGGGCGGATTAAAGATGCCTGCCTTCCAAAAACGGTATCCTGACTTTGGTTCCATATACAGGTTGGCAGTGAAATACAGTTGGTCAAATAAATTCCATCGATCTCTATAAGCCAAGGTGCCTAAACCCTTTTTATAGAGATTTTCCATGGGATTGTAGAGCTCGGAAGGTTCCAAGATTTCCTCCTTTGTCTTAATTTTCAATATTTTTTTAAAGCTGTAGTCCGTAGGGTCGTCATTAAAATCGCCCATACTGATTATTTTTGCATCGGGTGATTGGCGGATTATGGAATCTATGATCCGTTTATTCAACCGGGCAGCAGCAATACGGTTGGGCCTGCTCCTAGCCTCCCCACCGCTTCTAGAGGGCCAATGGTTTACAATGAAATGCAGGGGCTCCCCGTCTAATAGTCCGCCTACCACCAACTGGTCCCTAGTGTAGTCCCGGAATATTTCCTCTTTGGTAAGTAATAATCGGTGGCTGCGAAACGAGGTGGGCAAGAATGCCGATTGCCTGTATAAAAGTGCTACGTCTATGCCTCGCTCGTCTGGGGAATCAAAATGGATAATATCATAATCTAAGTCCCTTAGGGTGGGATGTTGTATTAAATCTTCCAGAACCCCCCTGTTTTCAATTTCACATAGCCCAATAATATCGGGTGCGTTGTGGGTAACTTCTCTCCCAATCTGGTATAATACCTGAGTAATGTTATCAAGTTTTTTCCGATACCGTTCCTGGGTCCATTGATTTTTTCCTGTGGGGGTAAAATCCCCGTCAAAGGTGAGGGAGTCCCTATGCGTATCAAAGAGATTCTCTACGTTATAAAAAGCCACGGTCCGGATCTGATAGCTCTTCGGCGCCTGGGAATACATCCCAATCACTAAAGAGAAGAAAACAAGTATAAAGGTGGTGTATTTCATTTTATGGTGGGTATTCTCTGTAATTTAACTAAAAAATCATGCAATTCGTATTTTATTTAGCGATTTATCTGTCAAGTTGTAATATATTATATCACAATTTAACAAAGTCTAAGACTACTGCATGGTTAGGCCCCTCGTTTTATCGCTTTTTTTACTTACTGGACTTCAGGCTTGGACTCAAGGTAGATTGGAGGTGGGTGGGACAGTATTAGATCATTATAACCAAAGCATGGTGCCAGGGGTGCAGTTAGAGCTTTCGGGAGTATTGTTGGAAGGGCCAGATGAAACAAGCGGTGATTTTTCCTTTAAAGTAGATGCTGGGGTTTCTTATATCTTAACCATCCATGCCCAAGACTATATCTCCAAGCGAATTCCTTTTCAGGCAACAGACCATGCCATAGATTTGGGAATCATTTATTTGGAAAGGGATATCACTTTTGAAAAGTCAGACAACCTAATTACCCTTACGGATTCCGATCTTTTGGAAGATGAAATGAGTGCCCTGACGTCTGGGATGTTACAAGCCAGTAGGGATGTTTTTCTCAATCGTGCTGCTTTCGATTTTGGTCAGGCATTTTTTAGGGTCCGAGGATACGGGTCCGAAAATGGTCAGGTGCTATTAAATGGAATTCCAATGAACAAAATGTTGAATGGTAGGCCACAATGGAATAATTGGGGTGGATTAAATGACGTAACCCGCAATCAGGAATATAGCCATGGCCTTCAGATTTCCGACCATTCCTTTGGAGGTATCCTTGGCACCACCTATATAAATACCAGGCCATCTGGATTTAGGAAGGGGGTAAGAATATCCAGTTCGGCCTCCAATCGCAGTTATGCAGGTAGGTTAATGGCAACCTATTCTTCGGGGAGGGGGGCCAAAGGGCTTAGTTATAGCGTGTCTGCTTCCAGACGGTGGGCAGAGGAGGGCTTTATTGAAGGGACCCTCTACGATGCGTATTCCTTGTTTGGGGCTGTGGAGGTTGCCATCGACCCAAAAAACAGCTTTTTGTTAACGGGCATCCTAACGCCCAACAGAAGGGGGAGGTCCTCTGCCATTACGGAAGAGGTATTTAATTTGCAAGGAGCAAGATATAATCCGTACTGGGGTAAACAAGACGGTGAGATTCGCAATGCTAGAGAACGCAAGTTGGTAGCGCCTATACTAATGTTCAATCATTTTTTTAGTTCCCCGTCCTTGGAGGTAAATACCGGGATTTCCTATCAATTTGGAACCGATGCCAGAAGTAGGTTAGGGTATTACAATGCCCCCAATCCAGATCCCACCTACTATCGGTATTTACCTAGTTATTATATCAACAGCCCCATTGGGGCCAATTTTGTAAGTGCTCGGATGGCAAAGGAAGGGTTTAAGGAAAATCCGCAGTTAAACTGGAGTAGACTTTATCAGGCGAATTCCACTGCTGCTATGGATGGGAAATCTTCTTATTTGCTCTATGATGATACCCTAGAAGAAAGCCAGTTAAGTGCTAGCACGGTATTTAATTATCGAATAAGTCCCTGGGTAAAATTAGATTTTGGTGGTACCTATAGAAGTTCGGAGTCGGATAATTACGCCCAAATTAAAGATTTGTTGGGAGGCGATTTCCATGAGGATCGGGATCGTTTTTCCAATACATTAAATGACGTAGAGGGGAATCCCCATAAAATAACAGGCGATAAGTTTAACTATTCGTATAAAATTAGATCGGAGGCGCTAGATCTATTCTCGCAATTCAGTATTACCAGAAATAAATGGGAAGGATTTTTGGCGGCCAAATATTCTAATATCGCCTACCAAAGGGAGGGATTGTTTAGGAATGAGCGATTTTATGAAAACTCCTTGGGAAAGGGGGTGAGGGAGGAATTTTCCAATTTTGGCGGCAAGGGAGGGGTTACCTATAAGTTTAACGGTAGGCATTGGATCTCCTTGGCAGGGGCTTATATCATGAAAGCGCCGGTTTATCAGAATGTATTTATTAATCCTAGGGAAAACAATGAGACCGTTCCCCAACAACAGCCAGAAAAGATAAATACGGTAGATATTAACTATTACCTGCGGTTGCCCAAGCTTACGGGCAGGCTAAGCGGATATTATACGCGGTTACAAAACACCACCGATATAAATTTTTTCTTTGTGGATGCTGGGGTGGGGAGCGATTTTGTTCAGGAAGTAGTCAGCGATTTGGATAAATTGCATATGGGGACGGAATTGGGTTTGGAATATCAAATTTCATCCTCCGTAAAACTGTCGGCCGTTGCCGCCGTAGGGAAGCACCTCTATGCAAGCGACCCCAGGGTCACCATTAATTTTGATACCTCAGGGGCGGAGGAAGAACTTATAAACACGCTTGGGAAAAGCTCCTTGGGCATTTCTAAAATAAAGGGGCATAAACTTTCTCAGGGACCCCAAGTAGCCTATGCGCTGGGCGTAGAATATAGAGATCCAAAATATTGGTGGATTGGTACTACAGCTAATTATTTGGGTAATAACTATGCAGGACTCTCCACAATAGCCAGAACAGCTAGCTTTTATATAAATCCACAGACGGGAAGTCCGTTTCCCAATGCAACCGAAGAAAATGTAAAACAGTTGCTGCGGCAAGACAAACTGGACGATAGCTATTTATTAAATATGGTAGGGGGAAAATCTTGGTTGAAGGCTGGCAAGTATATCAGCGTATTTGTAAGTATCAATAATATTTTTGATGTAAGCTACCGTAGCGGGGGGTATGAACAAAGTAGAAATGCCAATTTTGGTCAATACCAACAAGATACCCTAAGTGGGAGTCCTTCGTTTGCACCAAAGTACTGGTATGGGTATGGGCGAACCTACTTTATTAACCTAGCCCTTAGTTTCTAAGGGGAGGCCTTTAAATAAGTGATGGGGATGTATTAAACCAAATTACAATGACCAAAATAATGTGCATAACGACTTCTCTTAAATGTAAGCTGCTCTCTAGGGCATGGGGAGTTCTGGTGTTTGGACTATGGGCGTTTTTTGGATGTGTAAAGGATCCCGATTTTAAGATGCCAGAAACCAATTGTACCAATAACTTAACCGCCAACGCCAGCTACGCAGATGTCAAAGGGCTTTATGTGGATAAGACCCTACAGATACAAGAAGAGTTGATTATTGAGGGCTATGTAAACTCATCGGACCAAAGTGGAAATTTTTTCGGGGTCCTCTACTTTCAGGATAGGCCAGCGAATGCCACAGAGGGATTTCAGATAGAGTTGGACGTGCGCGATACGCATTTGTTCTTTCCAGTTGGAAGTAAAATCCTGATTGCCTTAAAAGGACTCTATCTTGGGAAAAGCAAAGGGGTGTATAAACTGGGAGGACAATTTACTTCCTTTGGTAATATTTCGGTGGGAAGATTGCCCGCTGCTGTCATGGACCGTCATCTCTATAGAGATTGTGCCGATGTAGTAACAATAGAACCTAAAACCTTGGAGATAGGGGAGGTAGATGAACGTTTTGCCCATACCCTAGTACGCTTTAAGGACCTAGAAGTACGAGAGGACCAATTGGGGCTGCCTTTTGCCAATCCCAAGGAGGCTACCAGTAGAACCCTGGTTAATTGCCTGGATGAGGAGCTAATTATGTTAAATAGTGGTTATGCCGACTTCCAAGCGGAACAACTTCCCGCTTTAAATGGGGAGATTACGGGGGTGTTGTTACGGGAGCGGAACACCTATCAATTGGCCATACGGGATTTGGGGGATGTGGATTTCACAGAGGAGCGCTGTGCTGAGTTTGTGGACGAATTTACGTCTAACAAGGTGTTTATATCAGAACTGGCCGATCCCAATAACAATGCCGAGGCTAGGTTTGTAGAGTTGTATAATGCAGATAGCATGCCCTTAAGTTTAAAGGGGTGGCGTTTGCTCCGCTATACCAATGCCAATGTAGAAGTGAGCTCTGCCATTGATCTCTCTGAATTTACTATTGGGGCAGAAAGTACTTTTGTGATATCGCCCAATGCCAATTCTTTTACGAGCGTGTACGGGTTTCCCCCAGACTTAGGCGTGGGGAAAAACAGTCCGGCCGACTCCAATGGGGATGATAATTTTCAATTGGTAGACCCCTTTGGGACAGTCATTGATAGTTTTGGAGTGGTGGGGGTAGATGGTACCGGTACCAATCATGAGTTTGAGGATGGTAGAGCAGTACGGAACCCAAATGTAGAAGAAGCAAATCCCGTTTATACTTTTAGTGAATGGACCATTTATAATGACACTGGGGGTAGTGACACTATCAATCAGCCCCAGAATGCCCCGGAAGATTTTAGCCCTGGGGTGCGATAATAAATAAGGGGTAATTAATGGGCCTCTTAGGGATTATGGGAGTTAGACTGGGAAAAAGCCATTTTATTTTGTAAATTTAGGAGTGTTAGCAACTAATTAATTGCATGGTATGCGTGCAAACTAAAATAAGATTAAAATGAAAAAAAGATTAACAACTTCGGCGGGCGCACCCGTTTCCAATAACCAGCGGTCGCAAACGGCCGGTGAACGGGGCCCTGTATTAATGCAGGACTATAAGCTACTGGAGAAATTAGCACACCAAAATAGGGAGCGTATTCCTGAGAGGGTGGTACATGCAAAAGGATGGGGAGCCATGGGAACTTTTACGGTAACCAATGATATTACTAAATATACAAGGGCAAAAATATTTTCTGAAGTAGGAAAGAAAACAGAAATGTTAGCTAGGTTTTCTACGGTTGCCGGGGAACTGGGAGCTGCGGATACGGAGCGCGATGTAAGGGGGTTCTCCTTAAAATTCTATACCGAGGAAGGAAATTGGGATCTTGTTGGAAACAATACTCCGGTATTCTTTTTACGCGATGGCTACAAATTTCCTGATTTTATACGAACTCAAAAAAGGCATCCCAAGACCAATTTAAGATCTAACGAAGCTATGTGGGACTATTGGTCCCTGTCCCCAGAAAGTCTTCATCAGGTAACCATATTGATGTCGGACCGGGGGATACCCACCGCACCTATGTTCATGAACGGCTATGGGTCCCATACCTTTTCTTTTTGGAATAATGAGGGAGAGCGCTATTGGGTAAAATTCCACTTTAAGACACAACAAGGACATCGGCACTATACCAATGAGGAAGCTGCGGAGGTAATTGGGCAAACTAGGGAGAAATACCAAGAAGAGCTTTACGGGGCTATTGAGCGAGGGGAGTATCCTAAGTGGAAACTTATGGTGCAAATAATGCCTGAGGCCGAAGCCGAAAAAACACCCTATAATCCCTTTGACCTCACCAAGGTATGGCCGCATGCAGACTACCCCTTGATAGAGGTGGGTATCATGGAATTGAATAAAAACCCTGATAATTATTTTCAATATGTAGAAAATGCTGCCTATTCTCCATCCAATATAGTCCCAGGGATTGGTTTTTCACCGGATAAAGTACTGCAAGCGCGTATATTCTCTTATGCCGATGCCCATAGATATCGCTTGGGCACTCATTACGAGGCCTTACCAGCTAATGAGGCCAAGTCCGAGGTGAACCATTATCACAAAGATGGGGCTATGCGTTTTTTCACCAATGACTTTGGGAATCCCGATGCCTATTACGAGCCAAATAGCAAGGGAGGGGCCGTAGAGGATCCAACGGTAGAAGAGCCGCCAATGACCATCAATGGGGATATTAGGCGTTACGAAGAAAACGATACCTATGGGGAGTATAAACAACCTGGGGACTTGTTTAGACTGTTCAATGAGGAGCAACAACAACGTTTATTCAATAATATTGCAGCAGCTATGCAAGGCGTATCCATGGAGATAGTGGAAAGGCAGTTGGCGCATTTCGATAAGGCCGATCCCAATTACGGGAAGGGTGTAAGAAAAGCACTGGGCATTAGTGAGCTTGCCAATTATTAATAAATGAATTAATTAAAACGGAACCGTCACGGCAATTTTTGATGTGGCGGTTTTTGTTATACTATTCGTCAACGTGATATGCCCATGAACGAAGTTTTTTTTAACGAAATTAGAAATGGCAATTTAGAAGCAGTAGGCAAAATGCTAAACGTGCATCCTCAATTGGTAGACAGTATAGACCAACGGGGGGCTACCCCTCTAATCTTAGCCGCTTATTATGAGGAAGCCGAAATAGTGAATTTACTGTTGGATAAGGGTGCTAAAGTAGACGCCAAGGATGCCTCGGGGAATACCGCCCTAATGGGGGCTTGTTTCAAAGGATTTTCAGAGGTTGCACAGACCCTAATAAATAATGGGGCCAATATTAATGAGCGGAATGCTATGGGAGCTACTTGCTTAATTTATGCCGCTACCTTTAATAGGGAGGCAATTGCCAAAATGTTGTTGCAGGCTGGTGCCGATGCCTCTATAGCCGATGTTAGGGGTAAAACCGCCTTGGACCATGCTGCCATGCAAGGCCTCTCCAATCTAGTTGCCCTATTGGAAAATGTTTAGAGGCCTAGGCCCACTTTCTTCCCAATAGTACAAAGTTTCTTGGATTAGAAAATGATAGCAATGTCGAAAGAATTACATATCGCCCTGGTACAATGCCCGCTGGTGTGGGAAAATCCTCAGGCCAATAGGGATAGCTTAGAGAAGACAATCCAAACCCTTTCCAAAGAAGTAGATCTGATTGTACTCCCAGAGATGTTTACTACTGGTTTTACGATGTCTCCTGCCAATATCCCCTTGGAGGAAGGGCAGCGTACGCTGGCATGGATGAAGGCTATGGCTTCCCAAAATAATGCTGCCTTGGTAGGGAGTATTGTCTTTGGTGATACAGGGAATTATTACAACCGACTCTGGTTTGTGGAGTCAGATGGCACAACGGCTAGTTACGACAAGCGTCATACATTTACCCTAGCGGGAGAAGATAAGGTGTATGCCTCTGGCCGCAGAAAGTTGTTAATAAACTATAGGGGATTTAGAATTTGCCCCCTCATTTGCTATGATCTTCGGTTTCCGGTTTGGGCAAGGAATACGGAGGCCTATGATGTGCTTATCTATGTGGCCAATTGGCCAGAAAAAAGAATAGCTGCCTGGGATACCCTCCTAAAGGCAAGGGCCATAGAAAACATGGCTTATGTGATTGGGGTTAATAGGGTGGGAGCCGATCCCTCCGGGATCCAATACGTGGGCCATTCCGCTGTGTATGATGTTTTGGGTAATTCCCTGGCGTATTCGGAAGTAGAGACGGTCCTATATGCTACTTTAAGTAAAAAACATATAGAAGAACAAAGACAGCGGTTCCTTTTTTTGGAAGATCGCGATCAGTTTACTCTAGAAGAGTAAAGGTTTGCTCCAGTTCCCAATTGGCACGCACCTCCAAGACCGAAGGGTAATAACTGACTTTTTCTGGTTGAATGCCCTTAAGGTAGTTTCCAGTATCCCATTTTTGATTGCCATTGCTATCGTGAATTACCCGAATAAGGTATTTTGCGGGCGCAATATGATTAAAGTGGAATATTCTGGCTTCATCCGCAAATTGCTCCTTTTTTACCACTCCCTTCTCATCGGTCAATTGCACAATTAAAGGATAGGTAACAGCACCCTCCAGGCTTAACCTTAGATTGCCAAAATCGGCATAACTTTTAGTGGTTAATTTATAGGATAAGGTGTCGTTCTCTTTTCCAAAGAAGTCGGTTGTCATGCCTGGGAGGAGGTCTAAGGTATAGCTTTCATTGGGCTCCACTTCAAAATTAAAATCAATTTTATTGCCAAGGGTATCCAAGGTAACCGTATGCTTCACGGCGGTAGAATCTTTTCGCCACAAAGAAGTTTTGGTAGTGTCTAAGTTAACGAGTGGGGTATTGGCACCTATAAAAAATGGTTTTCCAAACTCTAAAGAGCCCCGTTGGTTGGGTTGTAATACCAAAGTGTCTGCTGCAAGCTTCCTTGTTTTTACCGTAAAGGTATCCCTAAATTTCTCTAGGGAGTTGCTTACGGAAAATACTAGGGAATCTGCCGTAAAGGGGGTGATCCAAAAATTAAGGGTATCCTTATTGCGCTCTTTAAGGACCTTGGTCTTTATGCTGTCCGGTAGTTTGGAAAGGGTCTCTATTTCAATGTGTTCGCCCTTTCCTTGATATCCGAAAATAATTTTATTGCTTGCAGCAAAATTCGGTACCGATAGGGTGTAATCTGGAATCTCCTTAAATAGGGTTAGTACATAAATTGAGTCCGTAGGTAGAGAAATAGTATCCTTTATAAAAGCAATTTTATCGGTTTTTTGATCAAAAACATTGTTTTTGGCTTCGTCCTTTAGGCCAAACAGCGCATACTTTCCTTCTTTTAAATTTTTCAAATGAAAGATGGTGGTACTATCCAATGTATTGGTGATGTAATTTGGCGGCCGTTTATAGATGGTAGAGTCCGTATAAGTGCTGTCCAATTCGTACAGCATAACACTTATAAAATTGTCTGCTTTTTTATTGAAACCATCCAATACCACTCCAGATACGGTTAAAGAATCTATATAGTCTCCAGTAGAGAACACATAGGTTAAATAGCTGCTGGGGTTTCCTTCGTTATTATCAACAATACTCTGACCAAAATTAAAGGTATAGGTGGTGTTTTCCTTTAAGGTATCCTTGAGGATGATTTCCACATATTTTCTGGGGGAACCCTGTGGGGTTATCAACGGAGTATATTTTAGGGGAGGGGAGATAATCAATTGTTTCTCCAACTCGTTTAGCTTGATGTATTCGTCAAAATAGAGCCGAATTTTATCCCCTTTAAAATTGGTGGTCATATTTGATGGCTCTGCCTTAATTAATTTTGGAGGGGTAACATCCTTTGGGCCCCCACTTGGTGCGCCCCGTCTAGCACATTGTAGAAAAGCAGAAACCGCTAAAACCAAAAATATATACCCTAAAACGCGTTGAACCATACGATAAATAAAAGTGCCACAAAGAAACAACTAATTTGGAGAAATGTAAAATTAAGGCACAATGGCCATGGATGCAAGATATATTTCAATGCCTGGTGCTTCAGATAGGGCAATGGCACAGGCCTCCATAGTAGCTCCAGTGGTTATTACATCATCTAGTAGCAAAACTTTTTTGTTCCGCAACAGTTTGTGATCGGTCAATAGATACAATGCCTGCTTGTTATGCCACCGTAAAAGCCTCGTTTTGTTGGTTTGTGTTCTGGTATTGGCAGTTTTTATCAAAACGTTTTCCAAATATTGTGCGTTTAGATGAATAGCCACCGTTTTGGCAAATAAACTTACTTGGTTATATCCCCGTTTTCTGCGTTTTTTGGGATGTAGGGGAACCGGGATAACATAATCTATATCTCTGAGGTAATTGTTGTTTTTAAGGGTGAGGCCATACCATTCACCTAAAAAATAGCCAATTTGCTCTTGGTTCTTATATTTTAGATAGTGAATCAAGTTTTTTACGATGCCTTGGTCCGTGAAAAAAAGAAATGCACTAGCCTTGGAAATGTTAATTCTGCCATAAAATATACGGTCAACAGGGTTTTCTGCGTTAAAGGTATATTCGGTAAGTGGCAATTGGTTCCTGCAAACGGTACAAATGTGTTCTTCTCCTCTGATTAATAGGGTGTTACATCCAAAACATAGCTTGGGTAGTAAGACGGAGTTGATATCATTTAATATATTTGAAAGCTTGTGGAACATGAGCCCTTATTATCTTTAAACTACAAAATACGCATAGCTATAGATGGATTTTCAAGATAATAAATTAAACTATAAGATAATGGTAGCTGTTTTAGTGGCTGTTATTATAGGGGTGCTCATTGCTTTTTATTTTAATTATGCCCAGTCTAAAAGGGACCTCAGTTTTCTACAACAGGAACGGGAGTTATTGGTGCGGGATATTGCTTTGGTTAAAACGGACGTAGATCGCTTAGCTGCCCTTAACGAGGTGAATGAGATAGAATTGCAAGACTCCAAGTACAGGGTACAGCAATTGATGGACTCCGTAGGGAAATTAAATTTTTCCTTGGAAAAGCTGAAAGGATACAGAACGGAGCTCGTGGCCCTACAGTCTAGGTATGATAGTCTTAAGCTTAAGAATAGTTTTCTTAGGTACAACAATATGTTGATGGACAACAAGTATGAACAGACCAAGGAATTGGTAGAAAATTTACGGGGGGAGAGTAGCTCCCTGGCAGAAAAGGAGGCACTATTAATACAAAGGAATAGAGAGCTTAGTCAGGAATTAAAGAAGAAGAACCACCTTAAAATAATTAACTCCGAAGGTAGCGGATTCCGTTTCCGCAGCGGAAAACCAATAAGGACCAACAAGGCCAATACCATCTCTAGACTTAGGGGGTGTGTTACTATTATTGGAAACCCAAACACCAAAGATGAGGACCGGGTAATCTACTACCAGTTTTTAGGGCCTAATATGTCTGTTATAGAAGACAATGCTAATACAATTTCAGTGAACGGAAATGTTTACAGTAAACGGGTTCAGCTAGTCTTTATGGGGGAGCAATTTAATGTTTGCGATGCCATATCTATGCCAGAAGGATCGTTGGAAGAAGGAACTTACACCTTAAATGTCTTTGAAGACGAGAAATTGTTGGCTTCCACGGAATTTCAGTTGAAATAAATTACCCAATTATGGGGGATTGTCCTATTTTTGTCGCATGGCAAAAAAAGAAGACGATTTTAGAAAAGTTATTTCACATGCTAAGGAATACGGATATGTATTTCAGTCGAGTGAAATCTATGATGGGCTTAGTGCGGTTTATGACTATGCCCAGAATGGAGCAGAGTTAAAAAAGAATATTAAGGAGTATTGGTGGAAAGCCATGGTCCAGATGAACGATAATATTGTGGGCCTTGATTCTGCCATTTTTATGCACCCAACGATTTGGAAAGCTTCCGGACACGTAGATGCCTTTAATGACCCCTTAATAGATAATAAAGATTCCAAAAAGAGATACCGAGCCGATGTTCTTGTAGAAGAACATGCAGCTAAAATTGAGGCTAAGATCGAAAAAGAAGTTGCCAAGGCGAAGAAGCGTTTTGGGGACGATTTTGACGAGGCTCAGTTTATGGAGACCAACCCTAGGGTAGTGAAATATCAAGAGCAGATTGCTACTATCTTAAAGAGGCTTGGAACTTCCTTGGAGAAAGAAGATTTGGCAGATGTAAAGCAGCTCATTGAAGAGTTGGAAATTGCGTGTCCATTAACCGGTTCTAAAAACTGGACAGATGTAAAGCAATTTAACCTAATGTTCGCGACCAAATTGGGTGCCTCCGCAGAAAACGCCACGGATCTTTACCTTAGGCCCGAAACTGCGCAGGGGATCTTTGTCAACTTTTTAAATGTACAGAAAACCGCGCGCATGAAAATTCCTTTTGGGATCGCCCAAATAGGGAAGGCGTTTAGAAATGAAATTGTAGCGAGACAGTTTATTTTCCGTCAGCGCGAATTTGAACAGATGGAATTGCAGTTCTTTATCAAACCAGGTACACAGTTGGATTGGTATGAGACTTGGAAAGAGAAAAGAATGAAATGGCATTTGTCTCTAGGGATGGGCCAGGACAATTATAGATTCCATGACCATGAGCAATTGTCGCATTATGCAGACGCCGCTACCGATATACAATTTAAGTTTCCGTTTGGATTTAAAGAATTGGAGGGGATTCACTCCCGTACCGATTTTGACTTGGCCAACCACGAGAAATTCTCAGGGAAAAAATTACAGTACTTTGATCCAGAGCTCAATGAGAGTTATGTACCCTATGTATTGGAAACTTCCATTGGTGTAGACAGGATGTTTTTAGCTGTCTTTGCCAACTCCCTACAAGAGGAAGAATTGGAAAACGGTACTACTAGGACAGTCCTTAGGTTACCAGCGGTATTGGCTCCTAACAAGGCGGCAGTATTCCCATTGGTGAGAAAAGACGGCCTTCCAGAGTTGGCTATGGAGATTGTAGAGGATCTTAAATGGGACTTTAATGTAGTTTATGATGATAAGGATGCAGTGGGCCGTCGCTATAGAAGGCAAGACGCCAATGGTACTCCTTTCTGTATAACCGTAGATCATCAGTCCTTGGAAGACCAAACAGTCACTATCCGTCATAGGGATACCATGGAGCAACAACGAGTAGCTATTGCCGATGTTAAAAAGATTATCCATGATGAGGTGGATATGAAAACTTGGCTTAAAAGAATAGAGTAGCATGTAGGTTGCATTCTCTATCATAAGTACCATAAACCCCCATTGGAAAATAAATTCTAATGGGGGTTGTTTTTTTCCTTGCGCGGCTAGGTGAGACTTGTACCGCTATATAAGGGTATTCGTAGTTTCGCCTAAAAGCACCGGGGGATTAAATAGCCTAAAGGGAATATCTCAACTGCAGACTCCCATAGAAATTTCTGCCATCCCCAGGGTAATAGTAGCGCGGCTCGGAGCCACCAAAACCTTGGGTGTTAATAAGTACGGACCTAGCGTAGTGGGTGTTCAGAATATTGTTTAAGCCAAGGGATACATCCATATAAAGCTTCTTGGATAAATGTTTTCCAAGCCCTAGCTTACTGTTAATTATTTGGAAGGAATCACTATAAAGGGTGTTCGCGTCCGTGAGGGGAATTTCCCCTACGTATTGGTGGGTAGTATTCCAATAAAACTGCTGCCATACCCTAGCCTGTAGACCAGAATTTAAACGGTGTGCCGGCACTCCGGTCAGGGGGTTCCCAGAATAATCATTCCCTTCATCTATAAAGGATACAAATTGGTGTTTGCTGTAAGTGTAACTGATAAAGGGGGATAGTTCTAAATTGGTGCCAAGATTCCAGCGGTATTCCATTTCCAGCTCCAATCCCTGGTGTTTTGTTTTCCCTGCATTTTTACCAATATACTGATCTTCCCCAACGCGCTGCGCAACCAATAGATTATTAACATCCATTCTGTAGAGCGCCAACTGAATTCCCAGTTTTTGGTCTAGGAGATTCCATTTGGAGCCAATCTCATAATTGATTCCTGTTTCCTGTGCGATGTCCGGATTAATTACTCCCTCTGGGGTTAAGGTCTCTTCTAGGCTAGGGTTGGAAAATCCCCTGCTTATATTGGCATAAATGGTATTTTGGTCTAGAACGGTGTACGCTAAATTAAGGCTGGGCAAGAAGATGGGTTTAAAATCCCTTTTAGCACTCAAATTGGCGTCGCCCTCGTTAAACAAATCCCTAAAATCATAATGGGTCTTGTTAAGGCCGATGCCCAATTGTGCTGTAAATACATCGGTAATGGGAAATAAAAGGCTTCCAAAGGCATTGAACTGTCGTCTAAACTCCTTGTTGTTGGCAAAAGAATGCCCCTTTTTGCTTCCTTGTCCCTGGTTTTCCTTGTATAAATTTTCAAATTCCCTCCAGTTGTATTCATCCTTGTATAATTCCGCACCAAAACTGTAGGCTATTCCTTCTGTATTTTGCCCAAAGTGTCCGGTAAACTTGGTTCTAAATCCATATCCATGGGTGTATTCGTCCAATATGCCAAACGGCCGGGGTTCGTAGTGATCCAAGTAGCTGTAAAATATGCTGCTGGAGTTTTTTAATTTATCCGAAAAGGAATGGTTAAGGGTGAGTCCTATCAGGCTATACTTATTGGCCTCGTAGCCCTGGGCCGCTTTCCATGTAAATGCTGCCTTTCTAGGGTTTTCCGTAAAATCTGTTAGTCCTAGGGAGCTGGGTATTTGTGCCGTATAGTCTACATGGTTTACCAGAAGCCCGATGTTTGTTTTAGGATTTAATCGATAATTTAAATCCAAGAGGACTCCGTCTTGTTCAAACCGATTGTTTTCCCGGTACCCGTCTCTTTCCATATGTCCGTAATGTAGGCTAAGGGAAACCTTGTCTTCTTGCAGCGTAAACAAAAAATTATTCTTTAATAGTCCATAGGAGCCTGCGGTTACGTTGTTCCTAAAATAGGAGGATCCCACGGCAGGCTGTTTGGAGTTAAGGAGGATAGCCCCTCCCAAATTAGCTCCAAAATTGGTCCCTTTTGGTCCTTTAATCACATCTATATGACTTAGGTTTTCTAAATCGAAGGATTCTATAGTAGAAAAGCCAGATCCATTGGTAATAGGGATGTTGTTGTAGTAGAGGCGTAACTTGTCCGTTCCGTACAGGGTTCTGGCCCCTATTCCCCTTATGGTAATCCTATTGGTGTTTAGTGCGCCAGACAATATGTAAACCCCGGAAACCTGATTGATAGCCGACACCATTTCTATAGGGCTGTAATTTTTAAATACCTTGCCGCCAATTATTTGGGTGGGCACAATTCCATTGTCTGCAGCAGATGCACGAGCCTCCAGGAGGATCACTTCATCCAATACCGTTATGCTGTCTTTTTGAACAGGGTCTTGGGCCACGGTAAAGTTGATGAGTAATAACGTAAGAAGATAAACGTAAGGGGTTTTCATAAAATGGTATTTTGATTGGCAAACCTAAGGATTATTCTAGGATTTTTATGGAATTGCTTTACTAGGTATCTTGTTTGGGGATAATCATAACCCATGTCTTAATCTATGCCAGTTGTCTTTTTCAGTTAGGGAAACATTGTCTATTTTTAGCCCAATTTTTCAGGGATTTCCCCTGAAAAGAACGAAAAAACTACCGCCTTTCGGCTGGGAGGACCAGTAGCCAGGGTGGAGAAATATAGAAGTGGATGAAAATTGTTTCTTATAATGTAAATGGAATTCGAGCAGCCCTGAGAAAGGGTTTTTTGCAGTGGGTGCAAACGGTAAATCCAGATGTTATCTGTCTGCAGGAGATAAAAGCCAATGAAGAACAATTGGATCTTGAGGTATTTGAAGCCGCCGGATACCCCTACCACTATTGGTACAGTGCCAATAAAAAGGGCTATAGTGGGGTGGCAATCCTTTCTAAAAGGAAACCAGATCACATCGAATTTGGTACTGGGATAGACTATATGGATTTTGAGGGTAGGAATATTAGGGCCGATTTTCAGGATGTTTCCGTAATGAGTCTATATCTGCCATCTGGGACCAATATTGCTAGATTGGATCATAAGTTGCAATATATGGCCGACTTCCAGGCTTACGTGGACCACTTAAAACAATCCAGACCCAATTTGGTGATCTGTGGCGATTATAACATTTGTCATCAGGCTATTGATATCCATGACCCCGTAAGAAATAAAAATGTTTCGGGCTTTCTGCCAGTGGAAAGGGAATGGTTAGATAAATTTATGAAAAGCGGTTTTATAGATAGTTTCAGGCATTTTAATAAAGAACCGGATAATTATACCTGGTGGAGCTATAGGGCAAATTCTAGGGCTAATAATAAGGGCTGGAGATTAGATTACGGCCTGGTAAGTAATCCCTTGGAAGAACGTCTAAAGAGATCGGTGATTTTATCCCAAGCGGTGCATAGTGATCACTGTCCCATTTTGGTGGAATTGGAGGAGTAAATCCATCGACCTTAATTCTAAAAAATAATAAAACTAAACGATTTAAAGCAGCAAAATGAACTATACGAATCTTCCGCATACCGATATAGAAGTCAGTAAAATATGTCTAGGAACCATGACCTGGGGGAATCAGAATACCGAGGCGGAGGGCCATGAGCAAATGGATTATGCCTTGGAACAGGGTGTCAATTTCTTTGATACGGCAGAGTTGTACCCTATTCCTGCGGCCGCGGAACGCTATGCCCATACCGAGAAAATTATTGGTACCTGGTTTAAGAAGAATCGCAATAGGGAAAAGATAGTACTTGCCTCCAAGATTGTGGGTAGGTCCCCGGCCACCAGTTTTATTAGGACTACCGGGTTTAATAGGGAATCTATTACCGCGGCCGTAGAAGGAAGCTTAAAACGCCTTCAGACCGATTATTTGGATCTGTACCAATTGCACTGGCCAGATAGGGTTACCAATTATTTTGGGAAGCGAGGTTACCAATACGACGGAACAGATCTTTGGGAGGATAATTTTCATCAGATTTTGGAAACCTTGCGCGACCTGATCAGGGAGGGTAAAATTAGGCAGGTGGGGATTTCCAATGAAACGCCTTGGGGAACCATGCGATACTTGGAAGAAAGTAAGGTGCATCACGACTTGCCAAGGATGATTACGATTCAGAACCCCTATAGTTTATTAAATAGACTGTATGAAGTAGGATTGGCAGAAATCTCCCATCGGGAAGATTTGGGGCTGTTGGCCTATTCACCGCTGGGCTTTGGCGTGTTAAGCGGAAAGTACCTGGGAGGGAGGCAGCCAAAAGACGGTAGGATCACTTTGTTCCCCAATTACAATAGGTATAGTGGGGAAACTGCGGTTAAAGCCACAGAGATGTACCATAAATTGGCGATGGAAAATGGCCTGTCCCTTGCGCAGATGTCCTTAGCATATGTAAATAGCAGGCCCTTTGTAACCAGTAATATCATTGGTGCTACCAATTTGGAGCAATTGAAAGAAAATATAGAAAGTATACATATTGATTTAAGTGATGAGGTGCTTCAAGGGATTGAAGCGATTCACAATCAAATTCCTAACCCTGCCCCTTAAACCTAAAGCTATGTATTTTTTAAAAATCGGATTTTGGCAATTGGCATTGATCTTATTGGTTGTCCTAATACTACTGGTGCTAACGAGAATGTTCAATTCAAGGGATTAGGAGAATACTTGCTGGGCAACATCCTCGATCTTTCCAATTAATGCAACCCGTATTTTGGGCTGTTTAAGTGTTATCTTGTTGTTTTTGGACACGTAAATGGTGGTAAAGCCCAATTTCTCGGCTTCCATAATTCGCTGGTCTATACGCTGTACAGGTCGTATTTCTCCTGCTAAGCCTACCTCTGCCGCAAAACAAACTCCCTTTTCTATGGGGATGTCCTCATTGCTGGAAAGGATGGCTGCAATTACGGCTAAATCTATTGCTGGGTCGTCTACAGAGATGCCTCCGGTAATATTAAGGAACACGTCTTTTGCGCCCAATTTAAAGCCGGCTCGTTTTTCCAATACCGCCAATAACATGTTTAGGCGTTTGGCATTATAGCCTGTGGTAGAGCGTTGTGGGGTTCCATAAACCGCCGTGCTTACCAGGGCTTGTATTTCTATCATTAGGGGGCGCATGCCTTCTACCGTAGAGGCAATGGCAGTACCACTTAAACCCTCCTCATTCTTAGAAATTAGGATCTCGGACGGATTGTTTACTTCGCGCAGTCCGCTGCCCTGCATTTCATAAATGCCTAATTCTGCTGTAGAGCCAAACCTGTTTTTAAGGGAGCGTAATATCCGGTAAACGTAATTTCTGTCTCCTTCAAATTGTAGTACGGTGTCTACCATATGCTCCAAAATCTTTGGTCCGGCAATGGCGCCGTCCTTGGTAATATGGCCAATTAATAGTACTGGGGTGTTGGTCTCTTTGGCAAATTTTATGAGCTCTGCAGTGCACTCCCTAATTTGTGAGATGCTGCCCGCGGCCGATTCAATATAGTCTGTATGTAGGGTTTGTATGGAGTCTATGACCACAATATCTGGATCGGTCGCCTGGATTTGTTTAAAGATGTTTTGCGTTTTGGTCTCGGTCAGTATAAAACAGGTTTCATTATTAGCATTGATCCTATCTGCACGCATTTTAATCTGTTTCTGACTTTCTTCACCAGAAACATAGAGTGTTTTATAGGGTAGTTTAAGGGCAATCTGTAGTATTAAGGTGCTTTTTCCAATTCCGGGTTCACCTCCCAAAAGAATGAGGGAGCCAGGGACAATACCTCCACCTAGCACCCGATTAAATTCTTTATCGTGCGCATCCAGTCGAAGTTCTTTATCAGTGCTTATTTCATTGATCTTTAATGGCTTTGCGATTGTCTTGGAGCTAGGGGAGCTACTTTTCCAGGCTACCTTTTCCTCTTTCTGTACTATTTCCTCTACAAGGGTGTTCCACTCCTTACAGGCACTACATTGTCCAGCCCATTTGGCGTACTGGGTGCCGCAATTTTGACAAAAAAATGTTGTTTTGGTTTTGGCCATTTTCCTATTTTCTACTTTGCGCTAAGGTAGTAAAAGGATTCAAAAAAAGCGTGTGGGCAATCGTAAAGAGAGTTGACTCAATGTTGGAAGGTAGAAACCTATAGAAAGTAGCATATGGCCCCGTAGCCTTAAAGGCTTGCCCTTTGTGATCTATGAATGAAGTTCATCCTTATGCCAAAGCATGGAAGAGCCGTAATCTTTAATAGCCTTTCTTTTTTGTTTTTGGCTATCAATGTACTAGGATCAATAGCCGAAATCTGCCTTTAAGGCCTGTATTTTTTCCAAGGCCATATCCTTGGTAAGAAAGTCTATTTCTGCCATGGAGAAGGCTTTCTCGAAGGTTCTCAGTGCTTTTTTTGGCTTTCCCATTTGCTCTAAATATTCCCCTTCAAAATAAAACCCTAGCATGGTGTTGGGGTATTCTCTTTTGCAAAGATCAGACAAGGGTTTTAGCGATTCAAAATTCTCCTTTTTTCTGGTGGCGGCATAAATAGCCATTATGTCGTTAAGGCTGGTGGGTTTTTTAAATCCGAATAAATTTGAAATAGATTGTTGTTTGTCTGCCAAATACTGAAAGACCGGCTCATTGGAAGTGAGTATGTTCTCACGGTATTCTTTGGGGCTGATGGGTTTAAACATTCCAAAAATATTGTCGAACGCTTTCCCAATGCCATAGGTTACTACCGATACAGGGTCTGCGTTGGGGTATTGGTCAAAGAAATAGTGTAGGTTATCTGCATCCAGTGTTTTTAGGGCCTGGTCTAGGGCAAGCACCTCCTGTGTTTTTTCGTTTTTCTCGCCTTCTAAAATCAACTGATAGAAAATCTTTTTATTCATAACAGACAACCGCTGTGGAACCCTGGTAATCATTTCGGGGGCTAAAGTAGGTGAGATGGAGACATAGGCATTAAAGAGGGAAACATCCTTAAAGAGATAGAAGTTTCCAAAATTAGCCGTTACATCGTAGCCTACAAACATTTTAAATGGGGCAATACTGTAGTTGTTTTCCAGATAGGGGATGAGTTCCATTCCCAAAAACTCAAAAAATCGTTTGCCATCTTCGGTGGGTAGTCCGTTATGGGGGTCAAAGCTGGAATCTAGGTCCCGAGTGTAGGGCATGGATTGGTGTACTCCAACCACAATAGCTTCTGGCATACCGTGGAATCTACTATAAAACTTGGCATTGGCTACCACCTGATCAAAGAGGTATTCTGCGTCCAATGTTAAGATGACAGGATGTTTTTGCTGCTTGTCGTAGGATTCGGGTATGTAATAAGATACGGTCCGTTTATCCTGTAACTTATAGGATTCAAAAACTTCTTGGGTAATTTGAGCGTTAGATCCTAAGCATAGGAAGAGCGCCATTAAGGTGTAAAAGCGTAGCATAGGTTAAGTTGGATTTGGAAACTATTTATTTCTGTTCCATAACGGCAATAATAGAAAAGATATTGCCCCAAACACTACGATCATTAAAGTTTGCGAGATCCACATGATCCATCCAAAGGCATCTCCGGAAGCAGAGCTCACTCCAAAAATAGCTAGGGCGCTACTTACGGCTATGGGGTATATGCCAATGCCGCCATTGGTGGCAGACATAGCAAAGGCCCCTGCGACAAAGGCTACCAAAAGCTGACCTATGGTTAGGTCTACGGTTTCCAAAACAGTGTATTTTATAACCCAAAACATGGCAATATAGGCAGTCCAGATGAAGATGGTATGCGCTACAAACGCCCATTTTTGTTTCATCTTAAAAATGCTGAGAATGCCCCCTATTAGGCCTCTTAGGAGTCTTTTAATTTTTTCTGCCCAGGGGTGTTTAGATTTCTTAACAAAAAGGAAAAGAAGGGTGAAGCCTAGGATTCCTGAAAGTAGGAGGGTAGTTAAAAAAGCAACATTTAAGCCCCGGTCCTTAAGAAACGCCCAAATAATATCCGTTTGTAAAAAAAACGCGAGTCCAATTACCAGTAGTAACATTATCAGGTCTATGATCCGTTCTGTAACAATGGTTCCAAACCCTTTTTCAAATGGGACATTTTCGTAGGTGGTTAAGGCGGTGGCCCTAAGCACTTCTCCGGACCTGGGAATACCTAAATTGGTGAAATAGGCAGTGAGAATAATTAAAATATTGTTTACCACGCTGGGGCGGTATCCGAGGGGCTGTAAAAGGTAGTTCCACCTTATGGCTCTAGAGATATGGGTCATAATCCCCAATAAGATAGAAACGCCCACCCAAAAAAGGTCGGCGTTTTTTATATAATAGAGTATCTGTTTCCGCTCCTCTTCCGTGGTAGAAAAATAGGAATACCAGATTAAGAAAACCCCCAGTGCTATAGGGAGTAGGGTTTTTAAGGTTTTCTTAGTCGATGGTTTCAAGGCTAGGTCAAAAGATTGGTTTCCTCGTTGGGGAATACCAGGGAAGGATTAAAGTTTTTAGCTAGCTCAAATTCCATTTGGGCGTAGGTGATCAGTATTAATACATCCCCTACAGCTACTTTTCTTGCAGCTGCCCCATTTAGGGTAACCTCTCCACTTCCTCTAGTGCCTGGAATGGCATAGGTCTCCAGTCGCTCACCATTGTTGTTGTTTACAATCTGTACCTTTTCTCCCCTAATTATATTGGCGGCGTCCATTAAGTCTTCGTCAATGGTAATACTGCCTATGTAATTTAGGTCGGCACCGGTAACTTTTACCCGGTGTATTTTAGATTTTACTACTTCTATTAGCATGGTGCAAAGTTAATCAATTTAGTTTTTAGTTATAGCTGTTTTGGAATACCACCTTATTGCGGCTGCTAACCTGCCAATTTAAAGGGCAATATTGTCTATAAGTCGTACCCCATCTACATAAACGGCAATAAAAGCCCGGTATGGGGTGTCCTTTTTTGGTTCTTTAATGGGCTGTAAATGCGCTTCATCAACAATGGTTATGTATTCTAGATCCAAATTGGGTTGGGTGCTAAATTCATTTTTCACCCAATCCATAATAAAGTCTGCACTTTTTGTGCCAAAATTTTCTTTGGCGGATAGGAGGGTTTTATAGATAAAGGCCGCCTCTTCCCTTAATTCTTCGGAAAGCCTTGCATTTCTAGAGCTCATGGCGAGTCCGTTAGCTTCCCTGACAATTGGGCAGCCCACTATGGTTACTGGAAGATTTTTAAGTTGAACGAGCTTTCTGATGATTTGAAGCTGTTGAAAATCTTTTTCGCCAAAATAAGCCCTTGTCGGATTAATAAGTGTGAAAAGTTTTTCCACAATGGTGCCCACACCATCAAAATGCCCTTGCCTAAACGCCCCTTCCATAACCTTATCCAAGCCGTTAAAATCATATGTTTGGGAGCTAATATTCCCCGAATAGATTTCCTCTGCATTGGGGGAAAAGACAATTAGGGTGTCCGATACTGATTTTAATAGGGAAAGGTCGGCTTCCAAGGTATTGGGGTATTTTGCCAGATCTTCCTGATTGTTAAATTGGGTGGGGTTTACAAAAATGCTTACTACGGTATGATCATTCTCTCTGTTCGCTTGCTCAATTAGGGAGAGATGCCCTAAATGCAGGGCGCCCATGGTAGGAACAAGGCCAATAGATTTGGTGTCATCCAAAGAATTTAAAAGTGATTTAAGTTCCTTTTTGGTGTTAATTAACTGCATGCGATTTACTTAAAAGTCAGCAAACTTACTATAAATACTGCTAATCTGCATAATTTTTGTAATTTTGCAGCTGCGTTTGCACTAGAAATAAAATATTGATTGTATGAATGGTAAAAAGATATTGTTTGTATCTTCTGAATTAGCCCCCTATCTACCAGAGAACGAAGTTTCCCAAATGTCCTATGAAACACCTAGGATGGTCAACAGTAATGGTGGCCAGATAAGGATATTTATGCCCAGGTTCGGAAACATTAATGAGCGAAGACATCAACTACATGAGGTAATTAGATTGTCGGGGATGAACTTGGTGATCAATGACATGGATATGCCACTGATCATAAAAGTTGCTTCTATACCAAGAGAAAGGATTCAGGTCTATTTCATAGATAATGATGAGTACTTTAAAAGAAAAGCCACCTTTACGGATGAGGATGGAAATGCCTTCCCGGATAATGACGAAAGGGCTATTTTCTTTGCGAAAGGAGTGGTGGAAACGGTTAAGAAGTTAAACTGGTCCCCAGATATTATTCACGTGCACGGATGGATGGCTTCTTTGTTGCCTTTATATCTAAAGAAGTTTTATGCTGATGAGCCTTTGTTTGGTGAAAGTAAGATAGTTATGTCCGTTTACGGCGAAGGATTTGAGGGCGCATTGGATGCTGATTTGGTGAAGAAGATTGCCTTTGATGGTGTTGATGAAGAGAGTATAAAAGACCTTAAAGATCCCACATATAATAATTTGTTAAAAGTTGCGGTGAATAATTCCGATGCCGTTATATTAGCGGCCAATGAGCTTCCAAAAGAGCTGGAAGATCACATATCCGGCCTTGATAAACCTGTTTTGCCCTATGTTGCATTGCATGAGTTTGAGGAAGCTTACATGAACTTTTATAACACCGAAGTATTAAAATAATCTGCATGAACTTAAGGAAAGGATTAACCTTGTCAGCGGTAGTGGGTATGCTGCTCGCAGCTACATTTATATCGTGTGAAGAGGATATAACCACCCTTGGTAGTGGGGTTGTGGGTAACGAACCGTTTACTGCGAATAAAGCAGTTTACGACGTTTTTGCCTATAACAAAAAAGTAAAGGCCGTTAGATCTAATAGAATTCCAGTTTATCAGATTGGAAATTTTAACGACCCCATTTACGGAGCAACGGAGGCGAGAATTACTACTCAAGTACAACTTTCCTCCGTTAATCCAGTTTTTGGGAAATACGCTGCCAGCGTTGAAGCCAATGCTGATTCCGATGGTAGTAGTCTTACCATCAATGAGAATGAAACGGTAAAAGAGGTGTATTTATATATTCCTTACCTAGTTAATCCTCGTGCAGATCAGAAAGGGGAAGAAGCCAAGGATAGTCTTACCGATGGGACTCCCCCCAATAGGCAGCCTAGGGTTTTTGATTTAGATAGTATTTTTGGAAATAGGGAGGTACCCTTTAATTTAAAAGTGGAGCGGTCTACCTATTTCTTAAGGGATTTGGATCCTAATAGTAATTTTCAGGAAGCCCAACCTTATTATTCTACTCAGCAATTTTCGCCTAATTTTGTTTCCGATGTATTGTTTGATGGGGAGGTAGCAATATCTGATGAGGATTCCTTGGTTTTTAAGGAGGACGACCCAGCTACGGAAGGGGTAGACGAATCTGAAGAGGAGCCTGTAAGAACCCCTCCTGGGATAAAGGTGCCATTAGACAAGGCATTTTTCCAGGCTAATATCCTAGATAAGGAAGGTAGTCCAGAATTATTTAGTCAGGCTAACTTTGTAGAGTTCTTCAGAGGGATCCATATGTCTATACCCGATGATATATTATTGTTGTTAGATCTTACTAAAGGTAATATCACTATTACTTATGAGTACGATAGCGTTACCAGTGCCTCTGACGACACCGTGAAAAAGGTGGAGAAAGACTATGTGCTTTCGCTGATAAGAAGGGATGTTGAAACCGGGAGTATTGTTGGGAATGCTGTAAATACTTTTAACAACGCTGCCTATCCAGATCACATTGCCAATGCGATGGATACTGGCGAAAACGCCTCTAAATTATACATTAAAGGAGGGGCTGGAAGTTATGCTCAGATTAAACTTTTTGGTGAAGACGATGGCGCAGAGATTATTAACCAGATAAAGAATAAAAACTGGATAATTAACGAGGCAAACCTGGTGTTTTATGTGGATAGGACCACCCTAGATGCTGCTCCAGAAGCTATAGAGCCTTCCATTCTATATCTCTATAAGGAAAATGGTAGCTCTGTATACAATCCATTCTTGGAGACCCAGGAAGATTTATCACTTGGGAATATTACCAACTATGACGGTAAGCTCTACAAGGAAAATGGTAAGGGAGATCGTTATAAGATTAGGATTACCAACTTAATAAATGACATTATTGTTAGGGATTCTGCCAACGCCACCCTTAACTTGTCGGTTACCTCCGATATTAGGTTAACCACTACCAGAAAGGCTTTGTTAGCCGATGATTCTGAGGTGAAAATGCCTTTAATGTCCATCGTAAATCCGTTTGGAACGGTATTGATGGGAAGTGGAAATGTACCTAGTGGCCAGGAGAACAGGAAACTACAACTCGAAATCTTTTATACCAAGGCCAACTAGGGCAAAAAAAGTACCACTCACAGTATTTTTTTAGTTAATTATCTAAAAATCCAAAGGTTTATTGTAACAAGCAACTACATTTGTTACAGTAAACCTTTTTTTGTTTAACTAACTAAACCGAGAACATATGTGTGGAATTGTGGGATATATAGGGTATAGGGATGCCTATCCAATTATAATAAAAGGACTTCAACGATTAGAATATAGGGGTTATGACAGTGCGGGCATTGCCCTTTTTGATGGAGAAAACATCAATCTTTCTAAAACCAAAGGAAAGGTAGATGATCTTAAGAAAAAAGCCCAGGCATCCATGTCCTTAAAGGGGAGCTTGGGAATTGGGCATACCAGATGGGCTACCCATGGTGCTCCCAACGATAAGAATTCTCACCCCCATTATTCCAACTCAGGGGACTTGGTTATTATCCACAATGGAATCATAGAGAATTACGATGCTATTAAAAAGGAGCTAGTCAATAGGGGGTATACTTTTTCCTCGGAGACAGATACCGAGGTGTTGGTAAATCTTATTGAAGAAGTAAAATTAAAAGAAAACGTAAAGCTGGGTAAAGCGGTCCAAATAGCGTTGAACCAGGTGGTAGGCGCCTATGCCATTGCGGTAATTGACAGGCAGAAGCCAGATGAGATTGTAGTGGCTAAATTGGGAAGTCCGTTGGCCATTGGGGTAGGGGAAAACGAATTTTTTGTGGCTTCGGATGCATCTCCTTTTATAGAGTTTACCAATAATGCCATTTATTTGGAAGACGAGGAAATGGCTATTATCCGCTTGGGTAAGGAAATAAAACTGCGAAAGATTAAGGACGATTCCATTGCTTACCCTTCTATCCAAGAATTACAATTAAACCTAGAGGAGATAGAAAAAGGAGGTTTTGATCATTTTATGCTGAAGGAAATCTATGAGCAGCCCAGAGCTATATTGGATACTTATAGGGGGAGACTGCTAGCCAAGGAGGGAATAATAAGAATGGCGGGAATAGATCAAAACCTTGAGAAATTCTTAAATGCCAATAGAATTATTATTGTAGCCTGTGGAACCTCGTGGCATGCTGGTTTGGTTGCCGAATATATTTTTGAAGATTTAGCAAGAATACCGGTGGAGGTGGAGTACGCCTCTGAATTTAGGTACCGAAATCCAGTAGTAACAGATAAGGATGTACTAATCGCTATTTCCCAATCTGGGGAAACTGCAGATACCTTGGCGGCCATAAAATTAGCTAAGGAAAAAGGTGCATTTGTATTTGGGGTTTGTAATGTGGTAGGTTCTTCCATTGCTAGGGAAACCGATGCCGGTGCCTACACCCATGCCGGACCGGAAATTGGTGTGGCTTCTACTAAAGCCTTTACTACCCAAATAACCGTTTTAACCTTAATGGCCTTAAAATTGGCCCAGGCAAAGGGAGTTTTTGATCGAAGCCGTTTTCACGAGTATTTAACGGAATTGGAGCAGATACCCGCCAAGGTAGAGGAGGCTTTGCTCACCAACCCTTTGGTAGAGATTATCTCTAATGTGTACAAGGATTCTACTAATTGTCTGTATCTAGGAAGGGGCTATAATTTCCCTGTGGCACTGGAAGGGGCTTTAAAACTTAAAGAAATTAGCTATATCCATGCAGAAGGGTATCCTGCTGCGGAAATGAAGCACGGGCCTATAGCCTTAATAGATGAGCATATGCCAGTGGTGGTAATAGCGACCAGCAAAGGGCATTATGAGAAAATTGTGAGTAATATTCAAGAAATAAAATCCCGAAAAGGTAAAATTATTGCCGTGGTAACCCAGGGTGATGTACAGGTCCGGGAATTGGCAGACCATGTGATTGAGGTCCCAGAAACATTGGAGAATCTTACCCCTCTGCTAACAACCATCCCCTTGCAATTACTGTCTTATCACATTGCTGTAATGCGCGGGTGTAATGTAGATCAGCCGCGAAATTTGGCGAAATCTGTCACGGTAGAATAAATCGTAGATAGGGATAAAGTGGGTTGGACATTCATGGTAATGGTCTTGGGAGGCCGGTTATTGTGAATGTCTTTTTGTTTTAGGGGTTTTTTTGTGGTATGGGAATTTAAACAGGGTGATTTTTGCCATTTAATTACTATGCATGCATAATTTAAGGATGTTTATTACAGTTAAAATGAAAATATATGTATATTGGCTTAATGCATAGTAATGTAAAATAATCCTAACTAAACTTGACATTTTTATGAGAACTACCCTTCTATTATTCTTTTTAATGTTTGGAGTACTCGCCTCTTCCCAAACTTCCCTAAGTGGAACTGTGGTAGACCAGGATAACGCACCCATTCCAGGAGCCAACTTGGTCATTGAGGGAAAGGCTATCGGAACGGTGACCGATTTTGATGGAGTATTCAGCTTAAATACCAGTGAGGCACCCCCCTTTACCTTAAAAATAACCAGTATTGGGTATATGCCCACGACGGTAAATATCACTCAAAGTGATCAAAATCTTACCATTGTATTAAGTGAGGAGCAAACCCGTTTGGACGAGGTGGTAATTTCTGCCTCCAGGACCCCAGAACGTATTTTTGAGTCTCCAGTAACCGTGGAGCGTTTTGGTTTGAAAGAAATAAAAAATACCGCATCGGCCGATTTCTATGATGGATTGGAAAATTTGAAAGGCGTAGACATTAATACTAACAGTCTTACCTTTAAGTCTATCAATACAAGAGGCTTTGCCACCTTTGCCAATACCCGTTTTATGCAATTGGTAGATGGGATGGACAATTCCACTCCGGCCCTTAACTTCCCGCTTGGAAACTTGGTGGGGATGGGGGAAACAGACGTGCAAAGCGTGGAATTGCTTCCTGGAGCTGCCTCTGCGCTTTATGGGGCAAATGCCTTTAACGGGATTTTATTCATGAGGAGTAAAAATCCTTTTGATTACTCTGGAATCAGTGCCTATGCCAAAAGAGGGATTACCTCGCAGGTGGCATCCGGAGATAATGCTTATACCGATTTTGGTATGAGGGCGGCGCTTAAATTTAGCGATAAGTTTGCTGGTAAGGTAAATTTCTCCTCTTTAAAAGGTACAGACTGGGCGGCCAACAATTATGATGGCAAGCCGGGAACAGGTGCTACCAGGGCCAGTATAGATTACGACGGCTATAATGTATATGGGGACGAGGCTTCCACAAATATTCGCGCCGCTTCCGGTGGTCTGGGAATCATCCCGGACGTGGTGGTGAGTAGGACTGGGTATGAAGAAAGGCACCTAACAGATTATAATGCCGAAAGTGTAAAGGCCGACTGGGGGCTTTATTATAGACCCTGGGCTAGCGATTTTGAAATTTCCTATGTGGGTAAAATAGGCAAAGGAACTACTATTTATCAGGGGACCAACAGGTATAATATTGATAATTTCACCATGCAGCAGCATAAGTTTGAAATGAAAAACGATAACTTTTTCCTGAGAGGTTATGTGGTTTCGGATAAGGCTGGGGATTCTTACGATATGGTGTTTACCGGACTTAATATTAATAATCTGTGGAAATCCAATCAGCAATGGTTTAGGGAGTACATTAATACCTATGCGGGTGCTACCTTGAGTGGCGCTACGGATGAGCAGGCACATGCAGCAGCAAGGGCTCAGGCAGATACAGGAAGGTTAATTCCAGGGACACCAGAATTTCAAGCGGCTTTTGAAAAGGTGATTAATGATCCGGACTTCACCAAAGGTTCGCAGTTTAAGGATGCTTCCAAATATTACCATGCAGATGCCAATTACAACTTTTCCCATCTATGGGATGCGGTAGATGTGCAGGTAGGGGGCTCCTACAGAAAGTACGACCTTAATTCTTTTGGGACTATATATACGGATTATGATGGTAGTATCCAATATTCGGAATTTGGTATTTATACCCAGTTGCAAAAGCAGGTAGATCTTAGTGACTATGTAGAGATGAAACTGACTGGTTCTGCCCGTTATGACAAGTCAGAGTTCTTCGATGGCTTTGTATCCCCTCGTCTTTCTGCAGGTTTTACCATTAAGCGAAATCATAATATACGGGCTTCTGTGCAGACTGGATTTAGAAATCCAACAACGCAAGACCTATTTATTGGGTTAAATGCTGGAAGAGCGGTGTTAGTAGGATCAGCACCTGCTAACTTGGACAGATACTCCAGATCCTATGATGTGAGTGCATCAGGGCAGCTTATGGGGCAACCGGCCACCGTGGAGCAAACTGGAGGGGCGGCCTACAACAATTCTTATTTGGCAGCTTCGGTACAAGAATTTGCAGCAACTGAAGACCCATCCGTATTGGAAATTGGGAACTCTAGTCTAGTAAAGCCAGAGCGTGTAACTTCTGCCGAGCTAGGGTATAGAGGAAAGATCAAGAAGTTGGAAATAGATATGAGTGTGTATTATAACTCCTATAAGGACTTTATTTCCGGGGAGCTGGTTGTGTCTCCGTTTTACGGGGAAGTGGGTGATGGCGGACTCTCCGTTGCAGCCTTGGCCAATGGGGATTTTCAAACCTATCAGACCTATACCAATTCTAAGGCAAATGTTAATTCTTATGGAGGGTCTATAGGACTTAACACTAAAGTGCTGGGGAATTTTGATTTAGGGGGTAGCTATACTTACACCCAACAAGATTTTGACCAGAATGCATTCCCAGATTTTAGAACCAATTTTAATACGCCAGAACATAAGGTGAAGGCTAATTTTGGGAATACAGACCTTTTTAAGAATTTTGGATTTAACGTAGCTTGGAGATGGAGCGATACCTATTATTGGCAGGCAACTTTTGGCGATGGTCAGATTCCTTCTTACCATAGCGTGGATGCACAGATCAACTATAGTGTTCCAAGTATAAAATCTACTTTTAAGTTAGGAGCGTCCAATGTTTTGGGAGATGAGTATTTTACGGCTATTGGTACCGGAAATATAGGTTCTATGTACTATCTATCCTGGACAATTAATAACTAATAAAACTATGAAAGCTACCATGAGAAATATAAAATACGTAATGCTGTCCGCGGTGCTTATAGGTTTCACGGCCTGTAATAATGACGATAGTAATGAGGTGGTCATTGAAGCTACCCCAGAATTAAACGTGGCGGACCTTAATTTATCCAACTACGTAGCGGTAGGAGCTAGTTTTACCGCAGGATTTTCGGATAATGCCCTATTTAAGGCATCGCAAGAAAAGTCGTTTCCAAAAATTCTATCGGAACAATTTGCCCAAGGAGGAGGGGGAAGCTTTACCCAGCCTTTGATGAACGATAATTTTGGCGGATTGGCCGTTGGCGGAACTAGAATTACCGAGCCAAGGCTTGTCTTTGGAGGAGCTGGGCCTGTTGCTCTTGAATCTCTTATAGGGCCGGTTACCGTAACTACGGACATCGCCATCAACAATCCTTCTGGGCCTTTTAATAATTTAGGAGTACCAGGGGCAAAGAGTTTCCATTTATTGGCTCCGGGCTATGGTAACCTTGCCAATTTTCCCGCAGCGGCGAATCCTTACTTTATCAGGATGACCGGAACTACACCCAACGCTTCCGTGTTGGAAATGGCAATGGCACAGAGCCCTACGTTCTTTAGCCTTTCAGAAATTGGTGGGCAAGATGTTTTAGGGTACGCCCTATCTGGTGGGGAGAGCAACCCAGATGCAAGTAATTATAGCCCTATTACCCCTTCGGCAGTTTTTGAGGCTTCCTATACGGCATTGGTGGATGGGCTTACTGCTAACGGAGCAAAAGGGGTGGTGGCCAATTTACCTTATATTACCTCCTTGCCACATTTTACTACGGTTCCCCATAAACCTTTAGATCCCAGTAACCCAGACTTTGGTCCTCAAATACCCTTATTGAATTCAATCTTTGGGGCGCTCAACCAAATATATGACGGCTTGGGGCAGCCCAACCGAAAGGTGGTCTTTTCTGAAACTGCAGCAAGTGCGGTAGTGATAAGGGATGAGACTTTGGCGGATGTTTCCGCTCAGTTGGAAGGCGCTTTAAATGCTAGTCCAACCTTCCCCGCATTTATTGGGCAGTTTGGTCTTCCAGAGGAAGCCGCACCAATGGTAGCCCAATTATTGGGGCAGGCCTATGGACAAACAAGGCAGGCAACGGAAGAAGATTTATTGGTACTGCCCAGCAGTTCTGTAATAGGAACCGTGAATACCAGTTCTGTGGCCGCTTTAATGGGTGCAGGGCTTTCACAGCAATTGGCGGGTCAGTTTTCCATAGAAGGGATTACCTTGCCATTGGCAGATAAATGGGTGTTGCTTCCCAGCGAACAAAATGAAATAAAAGCAGCGACGGATGCTTATAATGCTACCATCCAGTCCGTTGCAGACGCTAAAGGTTTGGCTTTGGTAGATTTTAAGTCGATACTACAAAAGGCGAGTACGGTAGGGATATCCGATGGCGACTTTATTTTGACCACTGCCCTAGTGCGTGGTGGATTAGTAGGGTTAGACGGTATTCACTTAACCTCTAGGGGTTATGCAGTGATGGCCAATAAATTTTTAGCAGCCATTGACGCCAAATACGGGTCAAACTTTATTGAAGCGGGTGTTAAGGCCGATGTTGGACAGTATCCAACAAACTATAGTCCAACACTCCAATAGTTTAGATAAAAAAACCGATTTTAAACACCTTCTTTATGGAGGTGTTTTTTTATATCCAAAAAACGTCTTGATACCACTTCTTTGTTTAATTAAAAAAATATATCTTTGCAGCGCGAAAAATGAGATGGTAGAATTAACAGGTGCCAAATGTTTTTCGAATTAATAATACTCAACATTAAATACATAAGTAATGTCTAAAGTTACAGGTAAAGTTTCCCAAATCATTGGCCCGGTTGTGGATGTAGAATTTCAATCTGGAGCAGACCTTCCAAAAATATATGATTCTTTGGAAATCCAAAATGAAGATGGATCAAAATTAGTATTGGAAGTGCAATCCCATGTTGGTGAAAATACCGTACGGACAATTTCTATGGATTCCACCGACGGATTAAAAAGGGGACTTGAGGTAACCGCAACAGGTAGTGCAATACAAATGCCTATTGGTGATGAGGTGTACGGTCGTCTTTTCAATGTAATTGGAGATGCGATAGATGGTCTTGGAGAATTGCCTAAAGCTGGGAAGGATGGTCTTCCTATACATAGGGATGCACCAGCCTTTGAGGACCTGTCTACTTCTACCGAGGTTTTGTTTACCGGTATTAAAGTAATAGACCTTATTGAGCCTTATGCAAAAGGAGGTAAGATTGGTCTTTTTGGAGGAGCTGGTGTTGGTAAAACAGTATTGATTCAGGAATTGATTAACAACATTGCAAAAGGACACGGTGGTCTTTCCGTATTTGCAGGTGTAGGTGAGCGTACCCGTGAAGGAAACGACTTGCTTCGTGAGATGTTGGAATCTGGAATTATAAGATATGGTGACGATTTTCTGAACTCTATGGAAGAAGGCGGATGGGATTTGTCTAAAGTAGATAAGGAAGCAATGAAAGAATCCAAAGCAACTTTTGTCTTTGGACAGATGAATGAGCCTCCTGGAGCACGTGCACGTGTTGCGCTTTCCGGATTGACCATTGCAGAATACTTCCGTGATGGAGCTGGCGAGGGTCAAGGTAAAGATGTTCTTTTCTTCGTAGATAATATTTTCCGTTTTACCCAAGCAGGTTCCGAGGTATCGGCACTATTGGGTCGTATGCCATCGGCGGTAGGATACCAGCCAACATTGGCCACGGAAATGGGAGCTATGCAAGAGCGTATTACTTCTACAAAAAGAGGATCTATTACATCCGTACAGGCGGTTTATGTACCTGCGGATGACTTAACGGATCCGGCGCCGGCAACTACCTTTGCCCACTTGGATGCTACTACCGTATTGTCCCGTAAAATTGCCGAGCTAGGAATTTATCCTGCGGTAGATCCATTGGAGTCTACTTCTAGGATTCTTACAGCGGATATTTTAGGAAATGATCACTACGCTTGTGCCCAAAGGGTAAAAGAGTTGTTGCAACGATATAAAGAACTACAGGATATTATCGCCATTTTAGGAATGGAGGAATTATCCGAAGAAGATAAATTGGCAGTAGGTAGAGCTAGACGTGTACAGCGTTTCTTGTCTCAGCCTTTCCACGTAGCGGAGCAATTTACTGGTATCCCAGGAGTTTTGGTAGACATTAAGGAGACCATTAAAGGATTTAATATGATTATGGACGGTGAATTAGATCACCTACCAGAATCTGCCTTTAACCTTAAAGGAACTATTGAAGAAGCTATAGAAGCAGGGGAGAAAATGCTTGCTGAGGCGTAAACTAGTGGACAGTAGGCAGTGGCGGTTGGCAGACAACTCAATACTCAATACTCAATACTATAAAAATAAAATATGTATCTAGAAATTGTGTCCCCAGAGGCTACGTTATTTACTGGTGAAGTTACTGCGGTAACTGTTCCGGGTGTAAAAGGTGAGTTTCAAATGTTGAACAATCACGCACCTATTATTTCCCTACTTGATGCGGGGAAGGTAAAGATTCAGGGTAAAGTAGTTGTTGATAAGGCCCATGAAAGCAAATTTACACAGGATGCCAACGGTGATACCGTTTTGCATATTACCAGTGGTACAGTAGAAATGAAGAATAATAAGGTGATTATATTGGCAGATTAATATAATCCCAATAATCAAATCATAAAAAGCCATGCATAATTGCATGGCTTTTTTTTGTGTTTAATTGGGAGAAGTGAATAGTAAAATATAATCGGTTTGTATTTTTTTGTAGGGGGCTAGTCCCTCCCATGATGCTTCGCAATGGTCTCTTCGCTTAGTCGTAGAAATCTTGCTGCATTGTTGTATAGGATATTTCGCTTTTCCTTCTCACTTAAAAATTCTGCTGTATGAATAGCTTCTAAGCCCACTTCAATAGTCTCTGGCCAATTCATCTGATCTGAGCCAAACATTACCCGCTTTCCAAAGCCGGCTTCAAATATCCGTCTTAGGTACTCGTGGAAGGCTTTTCTGGGGATTGCATAGCAGATTACCCCCACATCTACATAAACCTGTGGATGGGTCCATAGAACGGCTAGGAGGTCGTCTATCATAGGGTAGCCAGCATGCATTAGGTATATTCGTAGTTTTGGATGGCGCATAAGAAGCTCTTCTACCACTAGCGGACTGTGAAGTTTAGCTCTGTAGTTACCCACCCCGGGCAAGTAGGCTGCACCGGGAGGCCCGGTTCCCACATGTATCCCTATGGGAATATCCAGTTCCTCCGCAATTTTGGCATAGGGTTCAAATATGGAATCGCTAGGGGATACCCCGTTGTATTGAATGGCAACCTCGCCAAATACGAGGTATTTCCCGGAAGACAAAAGGGTCTTAACCTTTTCAGGGGTAAAGTTGGGCATAAAAAAATTAAAGTGAAGTCCTGGTAAAATTCGGTCGCCACCAGATGTTTTATAGTCATCAATCAAAGATCCACTGGTAAGACCGTAGATGTTGTGTTTCTCTAGAATTTGTAAGGTTTTGTCCATTACTTCCTCATCGGTGATAGGTCCCCAAATGGGATGGTCACAATCGGGCTTGGTTAAGTAGTGGTTAAATGCGTCTGCCCATGGCGAACTGGGATCGTGAACCGGCATTTCTTTAGGGGAAGGGCAAATGGCGGTTGGTGGCGGACCGTTTAACGAAGCAGGTAATGCATGAAGGTGCATATCTAAGATAGGTAGTTTTTCTTGGGCCTGGGTAGTAATCCCTAAAAGCAACATAAATAATGGAAGAACTGTTTTCATTGTGAGGCATTTTATGATGGATAAAATGATGGATTAATATGCCTACAGCATTGGGGGAGAGGAAAAAAATTGGGCTAGCTTATTGGTAAGATACGAAATTTTTGAGCCTCAAGACAATGAAATTGGTTTGATAAAGTGCTTACTGCAACCCTTAGCTCATTTTAATGCACGCACTGCGGTGGTTTCCTTAAAAAAGAATAGGGCATCATAGCGCATGGGGACTATGGTAGGTACAAATTGTCTTGCATCTCCTTTTGGATTATAGACTACACCTACTGCTCTATTTCCCTTAACTTTTAAATTACCTTTCTTGCGGTCTTCCTCGTCAAAAATAATATAAAGCTTATCTAAACCAATAGTATTCAGTCTATGTTCTATACTGTTGGGAATTGCTGGTGGAATGGTCATCTCCTGCATGGCAGAGCCCCAACTGGAGCCTGCCATCACTGTACCTTCGTAGGTGGTGAATCCTATTAGGAATACCTTGTCTTCCCCGAAATCCTGTCTTGTGAGGAGACCGATGTTCTTTTCACCGGTATGGCGCATGTTGGTGTATGCGGCATCTCCAATATGGGTGTTATGAGCCCAAACAATACCTTTGGAATCTTCCCCATACAGCTCCCGCAGCTCATTTAGGGTACCATGCATGTGATGAACCCTGGAATTCCAAGCAGCATTTCCTTTGGTTACCACACTTTCCCGATAAAATTCCTCGGCATTGTGTACTACCATGGCATTCTGTAGTAGATAAAAATACGTATCCTTGGAAAGCTCAGGGAAGTTGTCGCGATTCTTTTTTAGATAATCCACTACGTTTTTGGTAGCCTTGGCGCAGGCCTCTTTGCCGGCCCCCACTGCATGGGCATACCTCCAACTATCCCCTTTGTGGGGTGCAAAACAATGGTATTGATCTTTCACATATTTGTATGCGGCTTTATTGGTTGCTTTGAGTAGGTCTAAAACCTCCTTTTTAGAATTCCATTCATCGTACACATCCATGCCATAAAAGCCTATTTTTTTATCAGGGGGTAATTGATCGTTGTAATCCCTAAGCCATTCTGCCAGCGCCACCACCTCTTCATTGGCCCACATCCAAGTAGGCCATCTATTGAGTTGTAATAGCACCTCCTTGGCCGAGCTGGCAGCGCCATCCAAATTTTTCACGTATTTATTGAGTTGATATAAGCTTGCGAAATCGCCCTCCACCGCAATAAAATTAAAATTATGTTCAGCAATCAACCTACGACTTATCTTATCGCGCCATAGGTAATATTCGTGGGTACCATGACTGGCCTCTCCCAATAGTACCAATTCCTTGGTGGCAGCGGCCAGGATTAGTTTGTCCAAACTGGTTTCTCCATCAAGGGGGATTGCCTTTTCTGCAAGATACTGTGCTGTAGAAGAGAGTATGCTAAATAAGAATAGGATTGCTAAACTGTATTTCATTTGTAATAGGATATATAAACAAATGAAGTTACCCATAATTATGGTGGTTGTCAAGTGGGGAGGGGTTTACAGAAGCCTTGGCATACTTGGCTAGCCCTCCTACTGTCTATTAATATGTATTCCGCTCTGCACTTAGCGTTGTAAAAAGCAGGTTTAGTTCTTGTTGATATACCTCAGTTCAAAGGCATCGGGATTTACCGTGCCTATGGATTTCTTATAGTAGTAATCAATGATTTGATTTTCCAAGTAGTACTCCAACTCCTCTAAGTCCCTACTCTCCTCGTAGAGTCGGTAGGCCTTGGTAGTAATATGGTCCATAAAATCTTTTAAATGTCCATAAGGATTTCTAACAACCTCTATAGAATGGTATTGGGCAAATTCTTTCTCCATCCATCGATGGCCAAATAACTTCCTGCTTCGTTCTTCGTCATCGGCCAATAATTGGATGTATTGCGCTCTATCTGTTTCCGTAGGTATTGGATTGACTGGTGTCTTGGTTAGTGGGTGCTCATCGCGCTTTACCTTGGTCTCTACAAATAGTTTCTCTAGTTTAAAATCAATTCTTCGCATATCTAACTTAATTCCCGATATCACATTAAAGAGGGAGGTGCTGAACAGGGCTTCAAAATCGGCATAATCGTATAATTCCTTTAAAAACACCAAGGCCTTTTCCTTATAGGGTCCTGCTTTTCGTTCTTCTTTCACCAAATTCAGTAACATCCGTAGCTCCTCCTTTTTGTAGGTAGGGGTGTTGGCAAATTGCGGACTTTGAAAAACAAGGGTCAACTGCCTGTTAATTTCGGGAATGCTACCACTATAAGAGACATTTCTATAGCGGAAAGTAAGGGTAACTTCCTTGTTAAGGGCGCCACTAGTGGGCCTTCTGTTTCCAGGATGAAAATCCATTTTAAAATTATCAAACGAATAGCTATACCCAAAGGTGATGGTAATGTCACGGGAATTTTTCACCTCCGTATTTCTGAAAAGCGCCATGAATTGAAGGCTGAGGTTATGCTTTTTTAGTAGGGCATAATTGCTGCCCAACCTAATATTATAAATTTTGTTTTGTTGTTCCCCATTGGCAAAGGAGGTGTTGTAGGAAGTAGATAGATTGGTGCGAAGTTTCTTGTCAAAAAAGTGTTTTCCAACAGCTATCGTTGGACCAAAGGTTAGGCTATTGTCTGTAGCTCCTAGGGTGTTGTACGAAGTGTTTGCTGCCAAGGTAAGCGTCATAGCTCTTTTTAAATATCCCAGGGTATAGGCCGCAGAGCCGTTGTAGAAGGCATTGTTTCCACCCTCGATGGGCTCACCTTCTTGTCGGTTGGTAGCGTTCTGATAGACCATGTTTAGGTTGGCGCTATGTTGCTTATCCTCCGTTTTTTTTACGATATAGTTAAAACCAAGATTGGCGTTTTGGGAGATTTGGCGGTAGTTTAAGGTGTCAATATTGTCAAATTCCCCTACTTGATTGATGTAATCAAACTGATCCTTAATATTGGTGTAGGACTGAAAGTTAGAATAAGCGCCATTGATACCTAGTCGTTCCGAAGCAGTATAATTGATGTTGATGGCACTTACAATACGTTGTTGATCCGAAGTCTTAGCATTGTCCAAATTATCCTGTTGCAAGCCGGCGTTTACACTGAGGTTTACCCTATCGTTAAACAGTGTCTGACTAGCGTTGACTGTAATATTCTCCAGGTCGTTATTAAAGTAATAGGCGCCCAATGTTTTGTATTGGGGATCTATCCTTTCATAGCCCACTCCCAAGGTTCCGTTTCCTGCAGGGTACGTAAAGGAAGCGTTTAGCGCATGGTAGTAATTGGTGCTGATGTTCTCCTTAAGTAGAAAGGAGAGGATGCCCTTGGATGCTGGGGCATCTGGGAGGCGGGTGTCTTCGGTAACACCGGAAATGGCATATTCTATATTGAATTTGGCTTTGTCTAACAAGCGAAATTCGGATTCGAAAGAGAGTACGGCATTGTCTTTTGGGGTCAGTCCCAATTCCATTGGGAAGGGATTTTCTAGGGATGCTATAGCGTCATTGGCCTTAAAAAGGATGAGTCCCAGTTTCATAAACTCGAAATCGTACGCAGCCTTTACTCCGTATCCTATACGCTTGTAGGCTGTTAGGGCCTTGGGTTCCTCGGCATTGTACTCCGTAGCCTTTAAAAACCGTCCGTACATGGCAGCTATTTGGAATCTCCCTCCCGGATTCAGTTCAAATCCCCCGCCTGTAAATTGATGACCGCTTAGGGTGTAGGGGGAGAAGTTCATGCTTACATCACCAATATGCGCGGTAGCCCATTTGTAGGAAGGGTGCAGGCTTAATCGATTAAATTTAAACGGATTGGGAAAATCAAAATTTTGATTGGAGTAGGTAAATGACAATGGAATTGTGTAAAGTCCGGCTACATTAAAATTGAGATTACCAGTAAGGTAATAGGTAAGGTCCTGTCTATTGGCAGTACCGTCATAATAAACACCATTTGCAGATATCCCGCCATTATAGCGTAGCCATTTTTCCTTTTCCAATTGGTCAAAATTGATGCTCTGGGAAAAGCTAAACGATGCAAGAAGCAAAAAAGGTGCGGTTAATCTGAACAAAACGTAGTCCTTTAACCTTAAACAAAATTAAAATTAACTTAAATTCCTAATTTCTTCGTTGAACTGCCTTGGATATTTGTAGTACTTAAATAGATAATTATCAGATAATTCTGATTTATTTAAAAGGCGACCGAGAAGGGAATGGATATTTACAGAACGGATTTTCATCCGCAATTTTCTAAACGTAAAGCTTAGGTGTTGGCGGTCTACTATCCATAAAAGGCATCTTATTACTTGCTCAATATGGTAAAAGAGAACCTAGAGATTACAATTCTTTAATGTTTTCAATTTGTATTTTCCCGAAGAGAAAGTAAATGATGGCACCTAAAATAGGGAGGAGAAATATTAAGAGAAACCACAACCGTTTAATTGTGAGATTTTTAAAGTTTGATTGAAAGATATCTACCAACGCCCATAACCAAAAAACTACTGTAAAAACTGTCAGAACCATAAAGATTGTCATAATACTTGGCTTTTAAGTTTGTTTCCATTCTGGGTGTTGCCAGATCGGTTTATATAATTTTCCTTGAATATAATAAATTTAAACAGTTGTTTATCAGGGTTTTTGAATTTAATCGATATACGTGCTCTTTCCAAGGATGATGGGTGATTTACCCTTGGTATTGTAGCATAGGGGTAATAAAAAACCACCTGGATAAACTTTCTTATCTCAGTGGTTTTTGTAAGATTTTTAGGTAGGATTGCTCTAAAGCTTTCCTCTTAAACCATTGTTTTTCTACTTTTTTCGAGTGTATTGTGCGGGTTGTCCTTCTTTTGGGGTAGCTTCTTTAATAAACTCGCGGATATGCTCGTTGGAGGTGGCTAAGTCTTCACTTCTTAAATACATCATGTGGCCGCTGCGGTATCCTTTCCAGCTCATTCGATCTTTAAGTTTACCACTGGGGTCCATTTGCCATAGGTTGTATTTGGAATTGAAGTAGTCCGTGCCCCCATCATAATAGCCTGCTTGCACCAATACTTTTAAATAGGGATTTTGTGCCATGGCCTTACGCAGGTCTTCGGCAGTGGTATTGTTGCTTCTATCCCAGGGATGTACGGGCCCAAACATATTATACTTTAGATCCGTTTCAAATTTTAAGTGGTTTTTCATATAGTAGTTAATGGCGGGGGTAAAGGAATGCAACCAGCTGGTAAGCTCGGGAGAGTAATCTGGCCGATCCCCTGCATCACTTCTATCCAAACCAAGGTACCTGGAGTCTAGCCTACCTATGGTAAAGCCCTCGTCTCGCAGTAATTCTTTCCAGAAAAATCTTTTGGGAATTCTCAAGTTATGCTCTAGGATCACCTTTTCGGACAATCCGGTATATCTAGCGATTTGGGAGGCAATTTGCTTTTTTTCCGTTTGGGGTAAAAAGCCCCCTTTGGCCATAGCGGGAATTAACTGGTTAACGGTATACTCCTCTACCTCTGGAAGCATTTCCGTAAGATCTTTGCTTTGTAGGTCTGATGGAAGTTTTTTAAAGTACCATGCCGTTGCAGCGTAATACGGTAATAGGTTGGCGGCCTCTACTGCGGTGCCGCGCTCTATGCCTAGGCCGGTGGGAGACACTAAAATAACCCCATTTAGGTACATCCAATGTCTGTTCTGCAACTCTAGGGAAAGTCCAGATACCCTAGGAGTACCATAACTTTCACCAATTAAATATTTTGGAGAGGCCCATCGGTTCTGCCGGGTCACAAAGGTGTCTATCCAACTGGCTAAGTAACTGATATCTTGTTGGACTCCAAAAAAGTTTTTGGCCTGTTCCCCTTTATCCATAGTGCTTATAGCCCTAGAATAGCCAGTGTTAACAGGATTTACATAAACAATGTCTGCAACATCCAAAATAGAATGGGGATTGTCCTTAATGCCGTAGGGTTGTAAAGGGTAGCCTTCATCGTCAATGGCTAGGATTTTGGGTCCGGTGTAGGCAATATGCATCCAGACCGAAGCAGATCCCGGACCTCCATTAAAGGATATAACGAGGGGTCTTTTGGAAGTATCCGAAATACCAGAACGCTCATAAAAAGTGTAATGCAGGCCGGCAATTATCTCGCCCTTGTCGTTCCATACCGGTTGCAATCCGGTAGTGGCCTTGTATTTTACGGGTGTTCCTTTAATGGTAACCTGGCCACTGGTGATTACCGTAGTATCCAAACTAATTTTGCGCTCTTGCGCATAGGAAACTATGGTAAAAATACTGAAAGCCAGTACAAGCGAGTAGATTCTCTTCATTGTTATCTTTTTTTGGTTGGTTTAAAGATAACAATCTCTTTTAGATGGTCAACTCCCAGATCGTAGGTTTTGGTAACGGAAAAAAAATTTTAAAAGGTAGGTGCAAACCCCTTCATTTAGTCGCCCTTCTAGTGAGGGTCTTTTAGATAAAACTAATTCCGTGTTTACCGCATATTTCGGCTACCTTATTAAAGTCTGGTGGTCCTTCTGGAAGTTTGGAGAGCTCCACAAACATATGTTCAATACCGGCAGGAAAAGCGGAGGTGATCATTTTGGCATTTTCGGTTCCTATAACCGTCCAGGAATGGGGAATGTTTTTTGGGGCAAAAGCTACATCTCCCTCATTTAAAATGGTGACTTCGCCATCTACCATTATTTCTACCTGCCCTTTCACCACTCTAAAAATTTCATCTTCTTTGGTATGTACGTGGGGAGGAATCCCTACGCCAGGCGGAACATTATTTGCCCATTCTACAATTTGGTTTCCAGTGTCTTTCCCGAGCAATTTGTGGGTCTGGATGTCGCCAATAACGTTCAGGACCTCACCATCGGCATCTGTCACTATTTTAGGCTTGTTATTAACGGCTGTTTTTTCTAAGCAAGCCCTTTCTTTGGATTGTAATGTTGCGGGTACAAAGACCAATGCTGCCCCAAATGCGGAACGCTGAATAAATGATTTTCTGTCCATAATATTGTTTTACTGTAAGTTACGAAATAGGGTTCCTGTAAAATTGTGAAAAACGCAGTATTCCTTTAGAATTTTTGCATCTAGGCCTGTCTTAAGGCCGAAGGGCATAAGCCGGTATGCTTTTTAAAGAAATAACTGAAATAATCTGGGGAGGAGAATCCTAGGGAGAAGCATATTTCCTTGATAGATTTATCGGAGAATTTTAGCTCGTGCCTCGATCTCATAATCCGTTGTTCCGTAATCACTTTTTTGGCGTTTACTCCAAGGACTTCCTTTACACATTGGTTAAGGTATTTATTGGACACGTTTAGGGATTGGGCATAATCTGCCACTTCGTGAAATTCAGAAAACTTTTGGTTTACCAAGCGTTTAAACTGGTAGACGAGTGCTTTTTTGGCATTGTTTTCTGCCATAATGGATTTTATATTGCATTGTCCGTCACAGTATACAAAGAAGGTGTGTAATAGGGATAATAAGGCATCTTCTTTATGGTTTAGATGCGAACCTATGAGCTCGTCTATCATTTCCAGGATGACTTCTATCCTTTTTTCAATCCCGGGGGCCAAATTTATTTTGGGGATTTCCTCAGCGGCAAAAAGTTGAACTTCGGAAATGTGTAATTTGCTGATAAGGGGATGGTCTAAGACCTCCTTTGGTAGATATAGCAGGTATCCGGAAGAGTTCCCATCGTGCTGTTTATGAATTTTCCAAGAGTGACGGGGATTTAGTAGGAAAATGGAGTTGGAGACGTTTTGGTAGCTCCTGGCATCTATTTCAATGGAAGTTACCCCGTTTTGTATCCAGCAAAAACAAAAGTGACTCCCTTCCTTATCGGAAACAACTTCTTGGGTAATTCGCGCTATTTTTATGGCCTCTGTACTCACTTATATGAGTTGGTCGTTTTTCTTGGGTTACATCAAATTGTCAATTTGAGACTTAGGTCTTGCCTAATCCAGATGGGGAACAAAGAGTTTCTCCAGGATTTCACGGCAGGGAGCCTGCAAGGGAAGCTCAAATAAATATAGTGAAAAAAATGGGTTCGACCTATATTTTTTTTGGGTAAGCAATGGAGGGTGGCTGGGTGTTTTAACTGGCGAAATCTACCAATCCATGTATTGGTGGGTTATACCAGTAGGATTAATTTCCATTCGGTTCCTTCGGATACGTAGGTAGTAATATCGGTGAAGCCTACGGCGTAATGGGCCTGTAGGGATCTAGGATTTGTAGTGGCTACTTCTGTAATGATGCCTTTAAACTGGGGTTGTACCTTCTCTTTCATCCTACTGTAAAGACTTCGGAAAATTCCTCTCTTGCGGTATGCCTTGTCAATACATATTTGACCCATTATCATATAGGATTCCGGCTGGGGCACCAAGCGGTTAATCTGGGCAAACATGGGTTTTAATATCTCTATGGCCGTGCTAAAACTTGGATGCATGCAAAGGGCATAGCCCACCACCAAATTCCCATCTTTGGCAATAATATGGGGGTGGACCAAGTTCATTTTTTTCAATAATTCAAACGTATGGGATACCGTCACAAACCCCTCTTGTGCCAATTCTTCCGAACTTAATATACCTGGTCTGTTCTTTTGCTGAAGTTGCAAAATCTGACGTAGTTCGTGGTCCGTAGTGCAAGTAGTGGTTTCAATGCCCATATTATTCCATTTTTAGCCAAGCCTTTCTATTTCTCAATATTCTCTTACTGGGTGTATCACCTTCCTTTTCTACCAGTTGAATGGTATACGCCGGATTTCCTGTTAAAATTACTTGTGTGGATTTTTGAATACCATATCGGGTAAAGGCCACTTGCAGGGTATCCCCAACCTTGTATTGGGAAATGATTTCCCCAAAATTCCTAGCTGCCGTAAGGGGAGTGTTGTTAATGGTATTTATTACATCGCCCCTTTCTAATCCGGCCTCGTAGGCTGGACTCCCAATATGGGTATTGCGTTGCACGATGCCCTCACCCAATTGATCTATGCTTACCCTAGCCCCAAAATAGGGTTGGTCCGTAGCCTGTTTTACCACCACGCCAACCGCTTGAAATAGATTGCCAAAGTTGGGCATTTCACTTTTATAGATATAGTAATCAAAGAAATGATCTCCAAACTCCTTCCCGGCATACTGTACCAAGGATTGGTGTAGGTCTTCAATAGTATAGGGCGTCTCATTTTTGCCATAGGTTTCCCATACCAACTTCATGTAATCGTCTAGGGTTAGATCGTTTTTTCTAAGGGACAGGTCTAAGGCCAGTCCCAGCATGCTGCCATAGGAATAATAGGAGATAAAGGTATTATCCCTATTAACGGGATCTACAGAAGTGGCGGCATCTACAAAGGGTGCCTGGTAACTCATCTCTATGGGATTGAAAAATTGGCGGCCTGGGGAGTTCCAAACGTAATTGAAGGTCCCAGTAAGTCCCTCTATGTATTCTTGGGGAGTAATAATCCCGGCCCTACACAGTGTTAGGTTGGTGTAGTAGCTGGTAAAGCCCTCTGCAAACCATAGCTCTCCGCTCATATTGGCTTCGGCGTAATTAAAGGGTTCTAAGGATTGAGGGCGAATCCGTTCTACGTTCCAGATATGGAAAAACTCATGCGAAACCGTCCCAATATTTCTCCTCATACCGCCTTGTGCCAAGCCTAGGCTACTGGTAAGAATGGTAGAGTTGCGATGCTCCATCCCATCTCCGGAGGCATTGGGAAGATAGCAGGCCAAAAAGGTATACCTGCCAAAATCGAAGTTAGGTAGCTCTCCAAAAATATCTTTTTGTGCTAGCACTACTTTTTTAACTTTCTCAAAATAGGTGTCTAATTCCGCTTCCGTACCCTGGTGGTGCAGTACAAACTCTATAGTCTGACTTTTGCCATTTTGGACCACCTCAAATTGACGAAGGGAAAAGTCACTAACTTCTATAGGACTATCCATAAAATACTGAAAGTTGGGCGCCTTGAATTTGGTTTCCGAGAGTTTTTCCAATTGGGTAGCTACCTTCCAATTAAGGTCTTCGCGCAGCACTATGTCTACCAATATTTCCCTATCGGGCAATGCCGGGGAATAGATGAACGTAGCTGGTATGTTTAAATGCGCGTGTGTTTCATCTACTTGGGCATAGGTGCCATCCCCTCGGTCCGCATAAAGGGTATAACTAATGTTCACCGCTCCGTTATGGCCAGTAATATCCCATTGATATGGGTTGGGTCTGTGTACTTTTAATTCTTTTCCTGTACCATCGGTAGCCTGAAAATTATACACGTTTTTGGCAAATTCGTGAATGGCGTAGCGTCCGGGGGAGGACCGGCCCATGCGCACGGAAAAAGTTCCGGCATCCAGGTGGGTAAAGGAGGCTTCAATAGCAGCTTCGTGGTGCACTGCATTTTCAAAGGATAGTTGGTACTCAATGGCCTGCGCTTGCAGTTGTACGGATAAAATTAGGGCCCACACAGCCAATGCAATATTTTTCATAAGGAAATGCTTAATTTTAGAGCTATAAAGGAGGCCCTTATTCCATGCCTCCAGTTGCGAATATACTATTTAAACAGGAAATATTACATTAGATATATGGTGGAGCTTCCCCAAAAATTTGTAGACTAAATTTTTGGAGAGGAAAAGGAAGAATGCCTTTTTAAACATAACAACCTTGCTCATTTGGCAGCTAGATTACAAGGATTGAAGAATGGGGGTGGGAAGGAGCGACTCCAATGTTATTTACACAGTGCCAATGCCAGCGAAGAAATAAGTGACCTATTAAATACCTTGCTTAAATTGTTTTAAAATGGGAGTAATAAAACATCCAGAATTTTATACCCTTGCTACTTTTGAGTATGTGGCCGATGTCCATATCCTGAAAGGAAGGTTGGAATGGGAGGGGATACCTGTGTTTTTGCGGGATGAAAATACCCTAAATTCCGATCCCATGATTAGCAATGCGATTGGCGGGGTAAAGCTTCAGGTGTATTTTACGGACAAGGAGAGAGCTACCGATATTTACAATGAAATACGGGCCTATGCTAGGGACGATCAAGGTAACCTAAGGAGCTGTCCCAATTGCAAGGCTCAGCGAATGGAAGCCTATTTTAAGCGGGAAGGCCTATTCTATAAACTTTTCCCATTTTTCGAAAAAAGAAAGTATAAATGTTTAAATTGTGAAATCATAACCAAACCACAATAAAATGAAGCAATTTTTTGTTACCGGAATATCTACAGGCGTGGGCAAGACCCTAGCCGCTGCCATACTGGTAGAAGCATTGGAGGCAGACTATTGGAAGCCGGTACAAACCGGGGAGGATAGGGATAATGATACCGTTGCCAAATTGATATCTAACTCCAAAACCGTAATCCATAAAAACAGTTATACTCTAAAAGAACCCATGAGTCCGCATGCAGCGGCCGATTTGGAAGGAGTGCATATAGATCCTAATAAGATTGTAGAACCCCTTACGAAGCGCTCCCTGGTAATTGAGGGGGCCGGTGGGTTACTAGTGCCTTTGAACGATTCCGATACCATCCTAGACATCATTATGCCTACTTATAAAGTAATTGTGGTCTCCAGGCATTATTTGGGAAGCATTAACCATTCCTTGCTAACCATTCAGTGGTTGCAAACAAAGGGTTATGATGTGGCTGTGTTATTTAGCGGCGATGAAGATGCCTACACGGAGGAGTTAATCATCAAAAAAACTAAAGTGCCTGTAATCGGGAGAATTGAGGAAGAAGCTTATTTTGATAAGGAGGTAATTAAAAAATATGCAGACAAGTTTAGGGATGCCCTGCTAGCCCTTTAAATCAGCAAAAACCCAGCCAGAAAAGTTGGGTATTGTTAAGCCTAGCGTTGGGAGTATGAAGGCTGCGGCACCAAGAGCTTGCTCCCGTCCCGTTTGTAGCCTATGATCACCAGCCCAAACAAATAAAAAGCTACTGCTGAATGCGGCTGGCTTTGGGGGTGATTCGGTGAGTGTACTTGTAGGTAGTATATAGCATAGCCTCCTACATATAGGGTGGTTTGGGAGCCTATTGGCCAATCTTGGCTATCGTTTTAAATACGAGAGCGATGGCTTATAGGGGTTTTTATGAGTAAGACGGTAGGTGTAGGGTAAAGGTGGTGCCTTTGTTCAAAGTGCTTTCCACTTCAATGGAACCGTTCATGGCCTCTACCTGAACTTTCACCAAATAAAGTCCGAGACCTTTTCCGCTAGCCGTACCGCTTAATCTTCCGTACATATCAAAGATTTTTTTTCTGCGCTCGTCGTTTAGGTCCATTCCTGCACCATTGTCCAATATGGTGATCTCCGTGCCTCCCAAAGAGTTTGGAGTTGCATTGATGCTAACGTTAAGGGGTCTCTCTCTAGATTTATATTTTAGGGAGTTGATTATTAAGTTGTAAAAAATGTTGGTGAAATAACTTTTTAATCCATAAACATGGACCGAAGGGCCAATGTTTAGATCTATCTTGGCCTTTGTTCTCTCTATTTCCGAAGAAATTAGGATGAGAACATCCTCGATAATTTTCTTCAACTCTATTCTTTCCAATTCGCTTTGGGAAAAGTTTTTTAGGGATAGGGAGTGGTTTAGATCTTTGATGGTTCCATCTAGCTTATTTACAGTTTGGTGGATCATTTGGATGATGTCCTCTTTCTTTTCGCTGCTACTATCTTCATATAGTTGCAATAAGCTTAGAATGGTGGTAATAGGGCCTCTTACATTATGCGATACGATGTATACGAAGTTTTGTAGTTCCCTGTATTGACGGATTATCTGTTGCTGGGATTTTTCTAACAGGGTGAGGTCTTGGGTGGTTCCCGAAACCCGAACCAGGGCATTGTTCTCATTGAAATATGCCTTCCCCATATGCCGCATATACCTTGTGCTGCCATCGTCTAGCAGTATTCTGTTAGAGAGGCTAAAAGCGCCATCCTCGTCTAAGGAACTGCACAGGGTTTTCTTAAAGTCTTTCCTGTCCTCTTCATGTATTTGGGAAAGAAGAGTCTTGTAACTGGGATTAAAGGAGGTGGCGTCCTTCCCCATAATGGTGTATAGTTGTTGCGACCACTTAATTTTGTCATTGGTGAGGTCCCAGTCCCAACTTCCAATATTGGCTATTTTTTGAGCTTCTAATAGCGAGTTTTTGCTTTCCTGTAATTTGTATAAGGTTATAACGCGTTGGGTAATATCATTTTGATATACGCTACAGCCAGTAATTGCATTCCTTTTATCTCTAATGGGAATAAAAGTGAGTTCGTAGTAATAGGTTTCACTATCTAACTCCATCTTTGTTTCAATGGAAAAATACTCCCCGGAAAGTGCGCGGTCGTAATAGTCTTTTATGTGCTGTGGTTTCTTAGTATCATAGGGGAAGTCCAAAATATTCTCTCCTATTTTAGGGACGTTTTGGAAAAATTTAGACCTGTGATGCACAAAGGCAGAATTATGGAAAATTAGTCGGTATTCCCTATCCATGGTCCAAATCTGATTTTTGGTGCTTTCCATGATAGCGTGGAGGTGTTGGTACTGTAAATCCTTTTCTTTGGAAAGGAGTCGTACTGCATCAATGATGTCTTTTACATAGAAGCGGTACAGTATCCATATCAGTAAAATAAAGACCCCCGTTAAAAGGATGATAATATACTTAAACCTGGAAAGTTCTAGAGCCAATTCCTTTTCTAGCATGGCAACTAGGGCGTCTATGCCTAACACGTATCTGTGACCCAAGACATCTACTTGTTGTAATTCCTCATTGGTGAGGGCTGCAATGTTTGCTTTTTTGGCAATCTCATAGAGTTGTTGGTGATAGGGGGTGATGGCTTTAAAAATGCTGTCCATCTCTTTAGAAAGTACAGCGGCTTCTAAGTGGGACTCCTTCTTTTCTAGGGACTGGTGCATTTGATGCCAAGTTGCTGCGTCTTGTTTTAATTTAGGTAAATGGCTTTCGGAAACCTGGGTGGCATAGATTCCCTTGAGGACTTTTTGGCTCATCATTCGTTGTTGCCCGGCAAGATTGATAATTTTAACATCGTAGCCCCGCTGGTTAAGGGCTATATAGAATCCAAGGATAAGAAGTAAGGTCCCCGAAAAAATGATCGCAAAACTCCTGGTGATCGACTTTTTTATGGTAGCGAATGATGGTTTGGGCCTTAATGGAAAAACTGCTCTCGGCATTCGGGAAATTATAATTAGGTTAGTGTTAAGGGAACCTTGACCTAGGGGGCAAAGCAGGTGCTGAGTAAAATATTGAATAAGTTAGGACTGGGTGGCCAGGTGCGAGTAGTCTTTCATTATGCCGGCAATGATCTTGGAATTAAGAGGTTTGGGGATATACTGACGTACTAGGGGATGGCGATTGCTTTTAGAAATATCCTGGGCGTCTATGGAGGATGATACAATGAACACCTCTAGTAACTGTGCCTTATTTTCCAATTGCCCAATTTTATCCAAAAATTCGAACCCGGTCATCTCGGGCATATTCAAGTCTAAAAGCACTAGGATCTTGAGATTGTCTTGGAAAAGAAGCGCTTGAATGGCGGTAACGGCCTCGAGCGGATTTAAGTACGATTTAATTTTCTTTGTGATATGCTGTTTGTTGATCAGAAGCTCGTGAACATGGTTAATAATAGTGTCGTCATCAACAAGGATTACATAATCAAATATAAGTTGGTCTTTCATGATTTGGGGGATTTAAGACTAATTTATTGATTGCAATATATCTACTAATAAGTATGGGGATTCCTTAGCCCTATATATTTTTGTCGCTCATTTTTAGTTATACTTATTTGTTTAAACGTTTTCTTGCTGAAGCATCCAAGGCCTTTTATATCCCTATTCCCGTTACTAAAAACAAGACTGTAATTAGGGGTGTTTTTTGAAAAGGTTCTTCAACTTCCACTCAAGGCTTCTGTGTTGCTGAATTGTGATGTGGGTATCTACCCTACAAATTGCCAGAAGCGCTGATTGTGAGTGATCTCAGCGTAAAGATAGAAATCTTTTTTCATAGGCTTAGGGAATAAGGCTGATATTAATAAAAGAATAGCTGGGGAATGCTTTATTTATACAGGTATTTTACCCTGCCTACATGGCTTATAGGAGGGACTGTTATTTTTCTTTTATTTTTAGATTTAAAGGGAAAGTAGGGGTTCCCAGATTTGAAAAAGGGAATGGATTTTTACTGTTTCTAATGATTTAAAGTTATTTTTGAAGCTTAAATGGACGATGGCTTAGGGATTGCAGCGACATCCTTTTTTTATTTCCCGAAGCTAGGCTCGGGAATAATAAAAGATATAGCGGAAAGCCCGGTCCCGACTACTTTTATCAGGGAGTATCTGCAAGCTATAGCTAAAGAAGCTTGTTTGCCTTTATGGCTAATGCATGCTTCAGAAAGGTAGGAGGGGAAGCCCCAAACAGAATGAGTTAAGAGCGAACTGAGGTGTAATTGGTCCAGACCAAGACATGCCTTTGAACGGAACGAGGCGGCTAAGCAAAACGCCAAGTTGAACGACTTATAGGGCTAAGCTGCGTTTCAGCTTAGGTATAATATAGAATGTTAATGTATTAAATAACCAGGTTGTATTGGAATTAAAAGAAATACCCAGGGTATTGAATATAAGTAAGGAGGAGTTTATAAACAACTACTTTAAACCGCAGATCCCAGTGGTGATCCAGAATTGTATAGAAGACTGGCCCGCCTATAAAAAATGGGATTTTGACTATATGCGGAAGGTTGCTGGTGATAAGATAGTACCCCTGTATGACGATAGGCCCGTTAATTCTAAGGATAGTTTTAATGAGCCGCATGCCAGTATGAAAATGTCCGAGTATATTGATCTGCTTCAAAAGGAGCCTACCAAATACCGTATTTTCCTTTGGAATATATTGAAGGAGGTTCCTGCCTTGCAGCAAGATTTTAAGTACCCCGATTTTGGATTGCGACTAATGAAGGGCTTGCCAATGCTCTTTTTTGGGGGGAAGGATTCTTACACCTTTATGCACTACGATATTGATCTGGCCAATATTTTCCATTTTCACTTTGTGGGGAAGAAAGAGGTGGTTCTTTTCCCTCAGACCGAAAACCGGTATTTGTACAAAGTGCCTCATTCCCTCATTACGCATGAAAGTATAGATTTCTCTAATCCCGACTTTAAAAAGTGGCCCGCCTTGCAGTATGCAAGCGGATTTAAGACCGAATTGAATCATGGGGAAGTCTTGTATATGCCCGAAGGCTACTGGCATTATATGCGCTATATTACGCCGGGGTTTTCTATGAGTCTACGGGCAGTAGCCAGAAACCCCAAGAACTTGGGGAAAGCGTTTTACAACCTGTTGGTGATGAGGAATTATGACAATCTGATGCGGAGGATGAAAGGGCAAGAATGGATAGATTGGAAGAACCAACAGGCAATTATCCGAACCAATAAAAGTTTAAAACAATTGTGATTGTATGAGAAGTTGTACCTTTGCACGCTAAAAATAATATTGAACTATGAGAAATTTATTGCTTGTAATGTTATTTGCTTTAACGGCAGCATCCGTCAATGCACAGGCATTTGAAGGAACAGGAGACCAAAAAATGCAGATCGGAGCCAATTTTCAGGATCGTGGTACCGGTATTGTTGTTAACTACGACTATGGTCTTGGTGAAAACTTTTCTATTGGGGTTGCCTCGTCGTATGTTTTGGACGTAGCAGAAAACGTTAGCACCGATTTTGATCAAAGGATTGATTTGAAAGCAAGGTTCAATGCTAACCTAGGTAATGTTTTTCAGTTGGGGGATAATGTGGATATTTATCCTGGGCTGGATTTAGGGCTTAAGAACTTTGGTGGGCATTTGGGATTCCGGTACTTCTTTACGGATGGATTTGGAATTTACAGCGAATTTGCGACTCCTTTTGCGAAATATAAAACTGAGAATTTAACCGCAGCAGAAAAACTGCACAATCAGTTTGTGTTTAGTATTGGAGCGTCATTCAACCTCAATTAAAAATTTAGTTGCCCTATTCTATGTCCGTAGGATTCTTGAATAGGGCAATTTTCATTATTTAAAGGGGATTAATTCCCCTATCTTCTCAAAGACGAGATGGCTCTCCCATCCCCTGTAAAACAGGTAGTCTGCTAATTTTTTTCGGCGTTTTTGAACGTCTTTCTCCTTAATTTCGGTCAAACGTTTTTCTGCCAGCGCATTAAAGGTGTTAAGGTATTCTGCAGGATCTATTTCCTTAAGTGCCGTCTTAATATTGATAGACGAAATATCGCGCTGTTTTAGCTCGTTTGTAATTCTGTTTTTCCCCCATTTTTTTATGTTGAATTTTCCGCGTGCAAAACTTTTGGCAAAGCGCTCCTCGTTGAGATAGTTCTCCTGGATGAGGTGTACCACGATATGGTCTATAGCCTCTGGAATCATACGCATTTCCCGTAGTTTTGTCACTACTTCCTTGTGGCAGCGATCTTGGTAGGCACAGTAGCGTTCCATTTTTTTGGTGGCTTCGGTAAGGGAGTAAGATTTATACGGTTGTTGCATGGTTACTTCTGGTATGGTGACGCCTTGTTTTCTGTGGATTTTGGGATTTGGTAAGAGTGGGGCTGCTGTGCTTGTTATCTTAAATAAATTAATAGGACGTTGGTGTTCTATTTGTAATAGTTGTGTGTTATTCCAATTTCCGTGTTTAGGACTAGGGGCAGCAAGGTAGGCAAAATAGTAATTCTTCTTTAAACAGTTGGGTATTTATAGAGGTGAAATTTGGGGTTCTGGGTGGCTGCCATGAAGGGAACATGGCGGGTTTAAGCGCTATTAAGGCCCTTTTATAGGGTATGGATTTTTATGTGGAGGTGTAGTTAGCTGGCAAATTTGTGGTTATATTTACCGCTATCAATAAAAGTATTTAATATGCAATTTTTATCAAAATTAACCGGTGCGGTCCTCCTTTTGTTTGGGGCCCTCGCCTATGGACAAATGATTAATCCTATTGAAGGTAGGTGGAATATGGTAATTTCTCAGGATGGGAAGGAGCTTCCTTCTTGGTTGGAGATTCGTCCCTCCGGATCGCGTACTTTAGTGGGAAGGTTTGTGTATGCCATGGGAAGTGCTCGTCCTATTTCGGAAGTGAAAATAGAAGATCGGAAATTTAGTTTCTCTATTCCCCCACAGTGGGAAGAGGGGAATAGGCATATGGAATTTAGTGGTGTTTTAGATGGTGAGGTGCTAACTGGTACTATGGTCTATACCGATGGGAAGACCTATGAATGGGAAGCCGTTAGGGCTCCAGAACTGGCCTATGTGAAAAATGCCAAATGGGGAAAACCGCAGCATATATTTAATGGAAAAAACCTGAAAGGGTGGCATGCCTTGGGTGAGAATCAGTGGGTAGTGGAGCAAGGGGTCTTAAAAAGTCCTGGGCCTGGTGCCAATTTGGTCACCGAGGAAAAGTTTACGGATTTTAAATTGCGGTTAGAGTTTAGGTATCCGGAAGGAAGTAATAGTGGCGTATACCTTCGCGGTCGCTATGAAGTGCAGATTACCGATGATAAGGGGGCAGCGCCTTCAGATGTAGGATTCAGTGGAATATATGGGTTTCTTACGCCCTCTGAGGTAGTGGCAAAGTCGGCCATGGAATGGCAGGAATATGAAATTACCTTAATAGGGAGGCGTGTAACCGTGGTTGCCAACGGGCAAACCGTTATCAGTGATAGAATTATCCCCGGGATCACTGGTGGTGCCCTGGACAGTAGGGAGGGGGAGCCCGGACCCATATTGTTGCAGGGAGATCATGGCCCTATAGAGTTTAGAAATATAGTGCTTACCCCAAGGGTAGAATAAGGTTATTTGATTGGGCATGGTAAAATATCAATTGCTGCCAATAAAAAAAGCGACTCCATTTTGGTAGTCGCTTTTTTTTAATAAATTGTTTTTCCGTCTTTATTCTTAAAACGGTACTCAAGATAAGTATAGGCATCCCGAGGCTGTATCTTAATCCATCTTTTGTGCTCCAAGAACCATTTGGTTCGGATAGAGGGAAAGCCTTTTAGGATATAGGCGGCTATAAAGGGGTGGATGTTTAAGATAATCCCATTGTCCTTTGCCGGCCCTTTTAGAAGTTTTTCCAAGTCATAATTTATCTTGTCTATCAGTACAATTGGGGCTTCCACCTCTTGGCCAGAGCCGTTGGGATTTGCCTCACTTGTTTTAATCTTCATTTCGGGTCTTACCCGTTGTCTTGTAATTTGTATCAGTCCAAACTTACTGGGAGGTAGTATTTTATGTTTGGCCCTGTCGTCTTTCATCTCTTCTCTAAGATGCTCAAAAAGGCGTCTTCTGTGTTCGCCCTTGCTCATGTCTATAAAGTCTACCACGATAATTCCTCCCATATCGCGGAGCCTTAGCTGTCTGGCAATTTCCGATGCGGCCAATAAGTTGACCTCCAATGCGGTTTCTTCCTGGTTTTTAGCTTTGTTGGAGCGGTTACCGCTATTGACATCAATAACGTGTAATGCTTCTGTATGCTCTATTACCAGATAGGCCCCCTTACTCATGGAGGCGGTGCGCCCAAAGGAAGTTTTGATCTGTCTTTCTATCCCGAATTTTTCAAAAATGGGGACGGAAGAGTTATACAATTTTACAATAGATTCTTTCTGTGGTGCTATTTCACTCACATAATCTTTTACTTCTTCATAAAGCGTTTCCTCATCTACGTAAATCCCAGTAAAGGAATCGTTAAATACATCCCGTAGTATGGAGGAAGCTCTATTGAGCTCTACCAATACCTTGGATGGATGGGGTGCTTTTTGAATTTTTTTGCACATTGCTGTCCACTTGGCCAGTAATCCTTGCAAATCTTTATCTAGTTCTGCTACTTTTTTGCCTTCTGCTACTGTTCGGATAATAACGCCAAACCCTTTAGGTTTAATGCTCCTCACGAGTCTTTTTAACCTATCTTTTTCTTCTTTACTCTCTATTTTTTGAGAGACCGAAACACGGTCGGAAAAAGGGACCATGACCAAATAACGGCCAGCTATGGAAAGTTCTGAGCTTATTCGCGGTCCTTTAGTGGAAATGGGTTCCTTGACTATTTGTACCAGCAAGGATTGATTGGCTTTGATAACATCGTTTATGCTACCATTCTTGTCAATATCTTCTTCAAACTTAAAATTGCTTAAAGAGTAGTCTTTAAGTTTTCCTGTGCTAACGCTTTTTATGAATTTCAACATAGAGGCGAGTTGCGGACCGAGGTCGTGGTAGTGGAGAAAGGCATCTTTCTCGTACCCCACATTTACGAAGGCCGCATTAAGGCCGGTAACTGGCTTTCTAACTTTGGCGATCATAATATCGCCAACAGAGAAATTGTTACTGTCCTCCTCTTTGTGTAATTCGGTGAGTTTTCCCTCCTTTAGCAAGGCAAAATCGACGGCATCGGAACTAGATCTTACGATCAATTCTCTATTCACCTGAATTAATTTATATTTATCCCATGCGATCGCACCCCAAGGATGGATCGGGATAAATGATTAAACAATAATTTGTACAGGTTGTATAAACCCGTCGAAATTCTTTTGAGAATTTCTATGTCAATGAACGTACAAAAAGAAAAAGTAGTTGCTACAACTACTTTTTCTTGTGGCGGTTAGCTCTTCTGCGCTTCTTGCGCTTGTGAGTAGCTACCTTATGTCTTTTTCTTTTCTTACCGCTTGGCATAAAGGTCTGTTTTATGGATTAATATTATTTTATTTAACTAGTACATTACTTTTCACTCCTTCTAGGAAAACCTTTGCAGGCTTAAACGCAGGGATATTGTGTGCTGGTATCTTAATGGTAGTGTTTTTGGATATGTTTCTACCGGTCTTTTCTGCTCTTGTTTTAATGATAAAACTACCAAATCCTCTTAGGTATACGTTGTCTCCGCTCTCCAAAGATGCCTTTACTTCTTCCATAAAGGTTTCTATAGTTGCTTGTACATCCCCTTTTTCAATGCCCAGCTTATCTGAGATTTTCGTTACAATTTCCGCTTTCGTCATGCTAACTAATATATTTCTAAGTGTTTTTTTTCGGGACGCAAATATATGAATTAAATATTATCTTTCAATGCTTAAGAACTTAATTTTAAGAAGCTAAACCATTACTTTTGTAAATTATACCTTGTTTAATGAGTTTTTCAAGAATTATTTTGGAGTGGTACAACGTGCATAAGAGACCGCTCCCGTGGCGAAAGACCCGTGAACCGTACCTAATTTGGCTGTCTGAAATTATGTTGCAACAGACACGGGTAGCCCAGGGAATTCCCTATTTTTTAACATTTGTAGAAAGGTTTCCTACCGTGCAAGCCCTAGCCTCGGCTAAGGAAGAGGAGGTTTTAAAATTGTGGCAGGGCCTTGGTTATTACTCAAGGGCCAGAAACCTGCACGCTACCGCTAAGACTATTACGGAAGAGTACAACGGAAAATTTCCCGATACGTATCAGGAATTGATAAAGCTTAAAGGGGTGGGCGATTATACCGCTAGTGCCATTGCCTCCATTTGTTTTGATAGGCCCGAAGCAGTGGTAGACGGAAACGTTTATCGGGTTCTAGCGCGGTATTTTGGGGTAGGGCTACCTATTAATTCCGGACCTGGGGTCTCCTATTTTAAAAAATTGGCAAAGCAGGAAATGGACGTACATAATAGTAAGGATTACAATCAAGGAATTATGGAGTTTGGAGCCTTGCAATGTACGCCCCAAAAACCCCTATGCCATAGCTGTCCCTTAAGTGATAGCTGCGTTGCCTTGGCTACCGGTGCTATTGGCAGTTTACCCGTTAAGGTGAAAAAGAATAAGGTGAGGAAACGATATTTCAATTATCTCGTGGTAGTGGATGAAAATAATAGTACCTTGTTGCAACAGCGTAGAGGGCAAGGTATCTGGGAAAATCTATATGAATTTCCCCTTTTGGAGACAAAAAAGGAAATTCAGGCTACTGAGGTGGAAAAGAGATTATCCGAGGTGGTGGCTGTAGCAGAGCCCGCCCAGCTATACCTATATAATGAAAAGCAACTGGTCCATAAACTGTCTCATCAACACCTGTACACCCGCTTTTGGATTGTGCGTGCAGAGGACAATTTAAAGGATGGGATAAAATTTGACGATTTGCACAAATATCCTGTACCAGTTTTGATCGCAGATTTTATAAATGCATTTAAAATTTAGTATTTTTGACCTAAGATTCAATTTATGAGTGGAACATTAAATAAGGTAATGCTGATCGGGCATTTAGGGGACGAGATAAAAATGCACTATTTTGAAGGTGGCAATTGTATTGGACGCTTCCCATTGGCTACCAATGAGACCTATACCAATAGGCAAACTGGTGAAAGGGTAACCAATACGGACTGGCACAATATTGTGGTGAGAAATAAAGCGGCAGAAGTATGTGAGAAATATTTATCCAAAGGGGATAAGGTGTACATTGAAGGCCGATTGAAAAATCGCCAATGGCAGGCAGAGGACGGAACTACCCGGTATGCTACCGAGGTGCACGTGCAGGAGTTTACCTTTTTGAATACAAAAAGAGGAGGCGACCCAAATACTGCTAGGCCACATCAACAAGAACAGCCTCAGGACCCCTCATCCATGCAGCAGCCAAATAACCCTGCAAGTGGTAATGTGCCGGAGCAGGAGGATGATTTACCATTCTAGATCAATTAAAATAGATACCTACAAGTGGATCCCGACCCCCATAGTTTATTATTAAATTTTATTGCGGTGGATGTAACGTTAACCCTAAAGGTCATCGTTCTTCTTATTCTTTTGTGTTGTTCTGCCCTTGTTTCGGGTGCGGAGGTTGCTTTTTTTGGGCTCTCCCATACGGATCTGAAGGAGATTGAAGATAAAAAAACGACCAAAGGCAACATTATTGTCCAGCTATTAAATAGACCCAAGAAATTATTGGCCACCATCCTTATCGCCAATAACGCCATTAATATTGGAACGGTTTTGCTGTTCGATCAGATTGCGAAAATCATTTTTCAGGACCTGCAATTCTTGGCTTTTGGCATTATTCCTGTCCGCTTCTTGGTAGAGGTAGTGGTGGTTACCTTTCTAATATTGATGTTTGGGGAGATTCTGCCGAAAGTGTACGCCAATAGGAATAGATTTACCTTTGCGCATTTTATGGCACTCCCATTAAAGGTCTTGGATGTGCTATTCTCCCCGCTAAGTTTGCCCATGCGTTCTGGAACGATCTTGATTTATCAAAAATTGGGGAAACAAAAAACAAGCTTAAGTGTAGATCATTTGTCGCAGGCGTTAGAGCTTACTTCCGAGGGTGACACCACTAAAGAGGAACAGAAGATATTGGAAGGTATTGTCTCCTTTGGTAATACAGATACCAAGCAGGTGATGCGACCAAGGATAGATATTTTTGCGCTGAAAGAGGATATGAAGTATCCAGAGGTGTTAACCGAGATAAAGAAAAATGGATACTCCAGGATTCCTGTTTTTTCGGAGAATATGGACAATGTGCTTGGGGTGCTCTACGTTAAGGACTTATTGCCCTATATAGATCGCAAGACCTTAAATTGGGTCTCCCTAATAAGGGAGCCTTATTTTGTACCCGAAAATAAAAAGTTGGACGACCTCTTATTGGAATTTCAGTCCATGAAAAATCACTTGGCCATTGTGGTGGATGAATACGGAGGGACCTCTGGGATTGTGACCTTGGAAGATATTATAGAAGAAATTGTAGGGGATATAAGTGATGAGTTTGATGATGAGGACCTAGTGTTTTCTAAGTTGGACGATTATAATTATGTATTTGATGGCAAAACACCCTTGCGGGATTTATATAAGGTAGCAAAGATTCAGGATGAGGACGATTTTGAAGATAATAAAGGGGAGTCCGAAACCATTGCAGGCTTTGTTTTGGAGATTGCCGGAAGCTTCCCGAAAAGGGGGGATACGGTGCGTTTTAAGAACTACAAATTTGTAGTGGAAAGCCTGGATAAAAAACGGTTGAAACAGATTAAAGTTACCTTGCCCAATGATGTATAGAACAATAGCTGGATTTATTGGTGTACTACTTTTGGCTGCTTGCCAGGGGGAGGTATTGCCCAAACCAAAGGCTCAGCTCAGATTGGAGTATCCAGAGACAGAATACACGACCTATTCCGCAGATTACTTTTCTCTGGATCGCAATGCGATGGCCCGCATAACATCACGAACAAACCACTCTTTTGTTTTGGATTATCCCCAAATGCAGGGAGCTATTTTTATTACCTATAAAGAGGTGGATGGCAATCTGGACAAGCTTCTCACCGATGCCCAGAGGTTGAGTTATGAGCATGTAGTGAAAGCCGATAATATCTTGGAGCAGCCATTTGTAAATGAGGAGGACAGGGTGTTTGGTATGTACTATGAGGTAAAGGGGAATGCTGCTTCCCAGGCGCAATTTTATGCCACGGATAGCACAGGTCACTTCCTAACTGGGTCCCTCTACTTCCATGCCAAGCCCAATTATGATTCCGTTTTGCCGGCCGCGGCTTATCTTCAAAACGATATCCGTAGAATTATGGAAACCCTGAAGTGGAACAACTAGGGCGCTGCCCGCAATTACCACTTCAAGGTTTTTTAAATTACTTCCGTATATCAATAGGGATTTAAGCCCTTGGTTTGGCTCCGGTGTAGGAGCACGCTTAGGAAAGTGAGGTTAAAAACTTGCCTGTTAGGGATTGGCAAGTAGGTCTTCTGCATTCTTAATGCTAGAGTTTATTTGATCTCTAAGGGCTTTTACTTTCACCTCTTCCTCATCTAGCCACTGCTGCTTTTCTTCGGTGAGCGACTTTCCCTTCATAATTTCATCACCATCAAAGCGTTCTCCAAAATTTTTCATCCAGTCCATCATGGATTTGTGGGCAGCTTTAAGATCTTGTCTTGCGGTGGCGTACTGCTCGGTGGTGTCGCCCTCGGAGATTTTTTCATCCAACGTACTTATTAAACTTCCTATGGTCCCCATTTTTGGCATCACCTCATCGTGAATGGCCAATACTTTTTTCATTTGGGAGCTGTCTTGTTTGCTTTCCTTACAAGAATAGGCAGTGCTCATTATTATGGCAAGTACAAGAATCAATCTACTCATTTTCATACTTAAAAATTAAATTGTTAAAGGGTGTAAAGACCCTAGGGGTTTGGATATGTTTTATGAAAATCAAATATACGAAAATAGGTGTGGGTTGGTGTCATTCTATATTAATAAACATAGCGTATTTTTGGTGGGGGTGTTCCGTGGAATTTAGCTGGGGAATTTGGCTTTTTAATGGGTGATTGGGGTGAATAAAGCCGGAAAATGGAGTGCTGGGTAGGTGTAAATGAAATTTTCGTAGATTTTAATATGATGTTACTTGTTAATTTATGTGTTTAAATCATAAAAATTCTGTAATTTAAATGCATAACCTAAAAAACTAAACTATGAAACTGTTTTCGCTTCCGATTAGGTTTGGGATCGCTACAAGCGGTTCGTTGATTGCCTATTTTTTAATCTTATCCTTGTTTAATTTGCATATCAATGTGTTTTACAGCTTGTTCAATGCGGTAATCACTGGTTTTGGTATTTATGAGGCCATCAAGTATTTTAAATTGCAAAAGGGGGTGTCCTTTAATTACGGTAAAGGTTTTACGGCGGGAATTGTTACCGGTTTTGTGGCTACTATCATCTTTACGATTTTCTTTGCCTTCTATGCCACCGAAATCAACCTAGGTTTTTTAGATCAGCTTTCTAGGGTTTGGTTTAAGGATTACAACACTTCGGAAGGAATTGTTTTCTTTACGGTGGCCATCATGGGTTTTGCCACTACTTTGGTGCTTACCCTCTCCTTTATGCAATTATTTAAGGGGTCTAACAATCCAAAGAGGAAAACAGGGGCATAAATGTGAAAAAAATGCTTGTAGATTAAGTAATTAGATTTATATTTGCAGCCGCCTAATATAGTGTTAGGCTTGTTCTTATAAAATTAAAACACAAGCTATGTACGCAATTGTAGAGATAGCAGGGCAGCAATTTAAAGTTGCGAAAGACCAAAAAGTGTATGTTCACCGTTTGCAAGACGAAGAAGGAAGCAAAGTAAGCTTTGACAACGTTCTTTTGTTGGAAGATGGAGATAACATCACCGTTGGCGCCCCCGCTATAGACGGAGCCGCTGTTGAGGCTAAAGTCGTTAAGCACCTAAAAGGTGATAAGGTAATTGTCTTTAAGAAGAAAAGACGTAAGGGTTACAGAACTAAAAATGGTCACCGTCAGTATTTGACGGAATTGCTAATTGAGGGAATTGTTACCTCTGGAGCGAAGAAGACCGAGAAAAAAGCGGAAGCCAAACCAGCTGCTAAAAAAGCCGAAGCTCCCAAGAAATCCGAAGCATCGGAGGCCGATTTAAGTAAAAATACGGTAGTGGAGTTAAGGGAAATGGCAAAAGATCAGGGAATTGAGGGGTATTCTTCAATGAAGAAGGCCGAATTAATTGCCGCTTTAAGTAAATAACAAGAATTAAAACAGAAATATCATGGCACACAAGAAAGGTGTTGGTAGTTCCAAGAACGGTAGGGAATCAGAATCGAAACGTTTAGGCGTTAAGATATTTGGTGGTCAGCCTGCCTTAGCTGGAAATATCATCGTAAGACAGCGTGGTACAAGACATAATCCTGGAGAAAATGTTTATTTAGGAAAGGATCATACTTTGCATGCAAAAGTAGATGGTCTTGTTAAGTTCCAAAAGAAAGCAAAAGGAAAATCGTATGTTTCCGTTGAGCCCTTCGAGGCTTAGTCGCTTACTCTTTAAAATATAAAAAAACCCTTTTCATTCTTTGAAAAGGGTTTTTTTTATGGCTTTTGGTTAGGAGTAGCTGCTTCCGGGGGGGCTACCACTGTTGGTTTCTAAAGTTTTTTGAAATGGCAAAATGTACGGTCTTGGATAGGTATTCCTCTAAATTATACGCTGGCATGGGCAAAATGCTTTCTAGCAGCTGGGTGTCCCATTCATTGGGTTTGGAAGTAAGGTAGGGGGTTAGGTGTACCCCAATAGTCTGATAGTAAAATTGCTCCAACTCAGTGTGAAAGCCCAAACGCTCGTTAATTGGTTCTGGGGTGAAGCTAAAATTGTTGTAGCCTACCGCCTCAAAAATTTTCGTCATGCCCCGCATTAGGTCGGTATCTTTGGAATGAACAATGTTCAACTGCTCAATGTCGGTATCCAATGCTTTCACAATTACCTTGGCGGCATAATCCGTGGGGATAATATTTAATCTGCTGCCCTTGATGGTCGTTATGCGTACAGGGTCCTTAGACCCGCTATTCTTAAAGAATTTAGCAAATAGGTAAAAAACCATGTACTTGGAAATGAAAAAATGGGGCGCATCAGTGATATTGCCTCCCAATACGCTGGGGCGCAAAATCTGGATGGGGATATTTTTTATTTTGCCTTCGCTTCTTAGAAAGAGTTCGGCTTGGTGCTTAGAAGCCTCGTAATGGTTCCTGTAGGCAGAGGTGTTGGTAGCGCCGTAATCGTTTTTTAGCAGGCCTCCCTTGTCTCCAATTGCGAAGGCGGTGCTGATGTATACAAACTTCCCGATGTATGGGCTAAAGGCCTTAAAAATAGCTTTTGTAAAGTCCAGATTTTCATTGAAGATTTCGTCCTTGGCAGCGGGGAGGGTAGAGAGATTTACAAAGCCAGCGGAATGAATAAGGATGTCTATCTTTTGAGATCCAAGAAAAGTTTTGGGTTGCAACAGCTCGTCGGCATTAATCACCTTTATTTTTTGATGTATTTCCTGCTCGTTATTCCGGATGAATTCCGGAGCGTATTCACTTTGGAGCATGTTCTGGATCCGATCCTTCGGTGAAAGGGTGCCCTTTTTTCTAACGGGGAGGTAAACGGTATGTAGGCTGTGCAGTTTTTCTTCTAGAAGGGTAAATAGTACTCTGGAACCCAAGGTGCCGGTGGCACCAGTTAAAATTATATTCATGGAGCGATTTATAAGAGGGTATTTCTGGATATGGCCTAAAGTAAAATCCCTTATATTGATATCAATATAAGGGATTTTGTAATTTATTGATAGGGTGTTATTAATACCTGTAGTAGTCAGGCTTAAACGGACCTTCAACGCTAACACCAATATATTCTGCTTGGTCTGGTCTTAGAGTTTCCAATTCCACTCCCAAACGTGCCAAATGAAGGGCGGCTACCTTTTCATCCAAATGTTTTGGCAGCATATAGACGTTGTTTTCATACTTGTCACTATGGTTCCAAAGCTCAATTTGCGCCAAGGTTTGGTTGGTAAACGAGTTGCTCATTACAAAACTTGGATGTCCGGTGGCACAACCAAGGTTTACCAATCGGCCTTCTGCAAGCACTATAATGTCTTTTCCATCCAAGGTATACTTGTCTACCTGTGGCTTAATTTCATCCTTGGTATGACCGTAGTTTTCGTTTAGCCAAGCCATATCTATCTCATTGTCGAAGTGGCCAATATTACATACAATGGCCTTGTCTTTCATCGCCTTAAAATGCTGAGCTTGAATAATGTCTTTGTTTCCAGTGGTGGTAATTACGATATCTGCATTCCCAACAACGGTTTCCATTTTCTTTACCTCATACCCATCCATAGCTGCTTGTAGGGCGCAAATAGGGTCTATTTCCGTAACGGTTACTATAGATCCGGCACCTCTAAAAGAAGCTGCGGTACCTTTACCAACATCGCCGTAGCCTGCAACCACCACTCTTTTACCTGCTAGCATAGTATCCGTAGCTCTTCTAATAGCGTCTACGGCACTTTCCCTACATCCGTACTTATTGTCGAACTTAGACTTGGTTACGGAATCGTTCACGTTAATGGCGGGCATAGGAAGGGTTCCTTTTTTTACCCGCTCGTAAAGACGGTGTACTCCCGTAGTGGTTTCTTCGGAAAGACCTTTAATGTCTTTGGCCAATTCTGGGTATCTGTCTAGTACCATATTGGTAAGATCGCCACCATCATCCAAAATCATATTCAAAGGCTTGCGTTCCTCCCCAAAAAACAAGGTCTGTTCTATGGCCCAATCAAATTCTTCTTCGCTCATTCCCTTCCAAGCATAAACAGGTACTCCTGCCTCGGCCATGGCTGCTGCCGCCTGATCTTGGGTAGAGAAAATATTACAAGAGCTCCAAGTTACTTCGGCTCCCAAAGCTATTAAGGTTTCAATTAAAACAGCAGTTTGTATGGTCATGTGCAAACAACCTGCAATGCGGGCCCCTTTTAAGGGCTGCTCACTTCCGTACTCTTCGCGTAGCGACATCAGTCCTGGCATCTCTGCCTCTGCCAAATCAATTTCTTTTCTTCCCCAGCTAGCCAAGCTTATATCTTTTACTTTATAGGGTATGTAAGGAATAGTTTTAGTACTCATTTTTTGTTTTTTAAATTAGTGGTCAAAGACTCCAATGGTACGTCGGGGAAGCTGGGCACTCAGTAAAAGAATATCCAAACCAGGAATAAATTAGTTTACCCTATTTCTTCTCCGTTTTTATTTTTACTTTCGTACAGGAGCAATTATCAATTTTGCAGTTGCAAAGGTAGTAATAACTTAAATAATCCCATGCCTCTTTACAAAACAATAACAGTAGATTCCCATGTTAAGGTCCTGATTTGGAAAGTTGAAGAGACAGAAGCACAACTTTCTAAAGGAATAGAACTCACCCCTATATGTCATAAGCGGTTGGTAGGAATGAAGTCGGAATTGCACCGTAGAGGGTTTTTAAGTATCCGCCATCTTTTGGCGGAAGAGGGTTATGAGGATAAGGACCT